>NZ_JBGBPT010000024.1:0-104313 GCF_041106355.1 Streptomyces sp. BF23-19
TGCTCTCCATGATGAACATCATCCTTCCGGGGCCGAAACCCCTGATCTCCGATGTCCGTCAAAGCGGATCAAGCCCAATCCACCACCCGGAGTACGGGTGTTGTCGTTCTTCATCACCGCCCGTCTAGCCGGGCAGGCGGACAGCACGGCGTTCACCGAGGTCGTCCTCGAACAGACACTGGAGCTCCTCGGCGAGCCCATGCCCATGATGCTTACCGATGCCACACGCGAAGCTCATCTGTTGGGTGCCTTCGAGCGGGCGGCCGACCTTTGTCGGCGTAGAGGGGAGCGCCTGGTCCTCGTCGTGGACGGCCTCGACGAGGACCGCGGGGTCACCCCTGCTGCGGACACGCACAGCATCGCCGCGATCCTGCCGAGTATCCCTCCAATCGGCATGCGTGTGATCGTCGCCGGGCGCCCAAATCCCCCTATCCCTGCGGACGTCCCAGACGTACACCCGCTGCGCTGGCCGAGCATCGTGCGGCCTCTCAAGGCTTCCCCCCATGCCGCAGTTGTCCGTCAGGACGCGGAGCGTGAACTCAAGCGACTCATGCACGGCAGCCAGATCGAGAAAGACTTGCTTGGTCTGCTGACGGCAGCCGGGGGAGGACTTTCCGAGGCCGACCTGGCAGGCCTCACCGGCCTATCGGAGTGGGAGATCGAGGACCACCTCCGGGCAGTGTCCGGTCGTACCTTCAGCCCTCGGGCGGGGCGTTGGCGCCCACAAGTAGCGGTCTACGTCCTCGGTCACGAGGATATCCAGCAGCAAGCTGTGCGATTCCTCGGAATGCCTCGCTTGGCGGAGTATCGGGAGCGGATCCACGCTTGGGCTGAGGGGTATCGCGCGGACAAGTGGCCTGTAGACACACCCGAGTACCTCTTGCGCGGATATTTCAAACTCCTCCACGTCACGGGGGACATTCACGGCATGTTGAAGTGTGCAACGGATCCTGACCGCCACCATCGCATGCTGGACATCATCGGCGGTGACAGCGTCGCGCTCGGAGAGATCCTCACTGCTCAGGAGGCAGCATCCAGTTCACCTGTTCCGGATCTGGTGGCATTGAGTCGGCTCACCGTCCACCGCATCAAGCTCACCGAGCGAAACGACCACATTCCCACTCACCTTCCGGTGGTCTGGGCACAACTGGGCAGATACAGCCGTGCTGAGGCCCTAGCCCGCTCTATCACCACACCGGCCCAACAAGTCCGCGCTCTCGCCTCCGTAGCACGTCACATTGCGACCCTCGGCGACCTACAGCGCGCCCAGGCGGTGGTCGAACAGGCGGAGCAGAGCATGCTCGCCATCTCGGCCCCGGAGCTGGAGGCACACGCGTACGCAATTGTCGCGCGCACCTCCGCATGCGCTGGGGATACACACCGCGCGCAAACGCTTGTGATCCGTGCCGAGAAGGCGGCCCGCTCGCTGTCAACCAGAACCCAGCGAGAGCATGCCCTCAGCGCCGTCGCGCGTGCCGCCGCCGCCGCGGAGGACGTGGACCACGCCGTCGCCCTCGCGAAGTCGCTGACGCAATGGTCAGAGCGTGCCCAAGCCCTCTGTGCCGTCGCAACAGAGGTGGCGAACTCTGGTGACTGGCGGCGGGCCCGGACTATCGCCCAGGTGGTCGGCGTCAAATCGGATCGAGCCCATGCGCTCGCAGTCGTCGCCCGGGCGGCGAATGCGAACGGCGCTGCACGCCCCGCTAGAGACATCGCGCGACAGGCCGAGAGCCTTGCGCTGTCCATCCGAAACCCGGGGCGCCGGGCCTGGATCCTGGCCGCGGTCGCATGCGAAGCCGCAGGTGCTGGTAGGAGTGAGAGGGCAAGGAACATCTTGCGTTCAGCCGAGAAGGCGGCTTACGCGACAACACGGGCATCCGAGAGAGAGCAGGCCTCCACTGCGATCGCCCGGGGATTGGCGCTCTCAGGCGACCCAGACCGGGCGGTGGCCCTTGCACGCGGCTTCGAGAACCCCACCCGGCGAGCCAAGGCGCTGGCGATAGTGGCGTCCGGCCTGGCAAGTAACGGCGGCGCAGATCGCGCAGAGGAGATCGCTGCAGAGGCAGAAATGACGGCCCGTTCCGTCAACGGCCGCCACCACGTCGGCAGGGACCAGGCTGTGCTGGTCCAGGCCACGGCCTCGGCAGGCGACCTCTATCGGGCTGAAGAGATTGCCCGGGCCATCTCCGATGTGGCACAGCGCGACCGCACACTGACGGTCGTCGCAGAAGCCATCGCAGTGCGAGGCAACCTCGACAAAGCGGATGAGGTCGCCGGTGCCATCACAGATGCACTTCAGCGGTCGAAGGCGCTGCTGCTGGTCGTCAAGGCGGGAGTCATCCGCGGCGAGGGTGACAAAGTGAGAAGGATTGCCCGTTCCATTGATGACCGAGAGCGCCGGTCCAAGGCCCTGGCCCTGTTGTCTCCAAAGCAAACGGATGTCGTCGGTACAGATGGATATCGGACCGGGGTAACGGAGGTTCCTCGAGGCACCCGGCCGGTGGTACCGGGGGACCCGAGCCCCTCAGAAGCGAACCCCGCCAAGCCGGCGCCATCGCGCTCCTCCCCAAGCCCATACCAGCATGCCAGGGACTTGATCAGCCGCGCTTGTGGGGCTGTGGAGGACGGAGACGTAGAACAAGCAAGAAGCACGGTCGATGCCATCAGCATCCCTGCACTCCGCGTGAAGGGCCTGCTTGCTGTGTCGATCGCCTTGGCAGAGGCTGGAAATACACAGGGCGCCGAGGAGCTCACCGAACATGCTCTGGCGGTTGTCGCCGCCCTCCCCAACGTCACGAGCCGAGACCAGACGCTCACCGTGATCGCGCAGCAGTTGACTGCGGCAGGCGATCCGGAACGTGCGGAACAGCTCGCCTGCTCCATCGCCAGTCCACCACTTCGCCAGAGGGTCTTGGGCGCCGTAGCATCGACCACCGCAGAATCCGGTGACCTCATCCGCGCAGAGCGCATCGCTCGTACGATCTCGGATGCATCCCGGAGAGCGAGAGCACTGGCCGCCATCGCGCAGTCCGCTGCAGGGCTCGGTTCCTTGGACGAGGGTGAGCGAATCGCCCAATCGATCGCCGATCCGATCCAGCGGGCGCGCGCCCTCAGCAGTGTCGCCTATGCATGCGCGGGCGCCGGCGACCCGCTGCGCGCCGAGCATACGGCTGCCGTTATTGCTGACCCCTTCGAGCGCGCCAAGCTCCTGACCGCACTGGCAGTCGACTTCGAAACGGACAGATCTGCGGGCTTGCTCGCACAGGCCCTTTCGGTCGGCCATTGGAGCATCTGCCTGCCGGCGCTCGTGCGCCACAATCCGGAGATCGTCACCGCCGTGGCCACCGAGTTCCTGCGAGCAAACGACCAGAAGGACGGCACAACATAAGACTTGGCACTGCCCCATGCCGGAGACCGCCATCAGCAGCACGCGCCTGCGGAGCGCAACGGGTGGCACAGCACGTGCTGTGCCACCCGTTGCTCACACCTTGGCCAGGCCCTCAGGTACGTACTCGGGCACCGTGCCGAGCAGTGCGTCGATGGCCGCACGACCCTTGCCGCCAGCCTCCGGCATGAAGTGGGCGTAGTGGTCCAGGGTGATGGTCGGGCTTGAGTGACCGAGCCACCGGGCGAGCGTGACGATGGACTCGCCCGCTTCGAGGAGGACCGAGGCGTAAGTGTGCCGGAGCACGTGGAAGCCGTCCGCGCGTGAAGCCTTCCACCGCGCGCCCTTCTCCCGTGCGGGAATTACTCCGGCCGCAGCGAGGGCCGGCTTCCAGGCCTCGTCATTGAAGATGTTGGCGCGGATGGCGTTGCCGTAGGTCGTCGTGAGGACGAGCGGGAAGCTCTGCTTCTCCCGTTCGGGCTCCGGCCCGCCCCAGGGGAGCTCGACGTCGACCGCCGGATGGTCAAGGAAGTACGCGGCCAGTTCCGTGGCCACCGACCGGGGCATGTCGACGATGCGCGTCTTGCCACCCTTGGGCAGGGCGAAGTAGAGGCGCCCGGAGAGGAGTTGCACCTGCCTGCGCACTCGGATGACGCCGCGTTCGAAGTCGATGTCCTTCGGCGACAGCCCGAACACCTCGCCCTGGCGCAGCCCACACCCCAGCGCGACGACGACCGCGATCCGGTAGCGAGGATTGATCACGTCCCGCACCCGCTGCGCCGTTGCCAGCGGCCACGCGTCACGATCCTCATCGGGGGCCTTCGGCCAACGCACCGTCTTGGCCCGCATCGGGTTGCGGACGAGGCGCTTGTCGTCGATCGCGGTCTCGAAGATGTTCGACAGCGAGGTGAGGATCTGCCGGGCGTACCGCGGAGAGCACTCGCCTTCGAGCGTCGCTATGTAGCCGCGCAGGACCGTCGCCGACACGTCGCGCAGCGCCACCGCACCGAGGTGCGGAAGGATGTGGAGTCGTACACGCTCGTCAACTCGTTTGACCGTGCCTGGCGCGCCGCGAACCCCGGCGCGCCAGTGGCGCGTGACGAAGTCCGTCAAGGTGATGGAGCCGTCGCGCGGGTCGACGAACTCGCCTCGTTCGCTGTCGGTGCCGGACCGCCGGAGCCACCCCTTGGCGTCCTCCAGCACGTCGAACGACATGTCCCGGACACCCGGGATTCCAGCGACACGGTACCGAGCCCCCTTGCCGTAACGGGTCGTACGCTCACGCTTCCCTGTGACGGGATCCTTCTTCTTTTTGATCCAACGGTCTTCGATATAGCCAGCCAAAGAATTCCTCGGGGTAAGGGTTGGACGTAGGGTGGGTGGTAAGGCTGGGCAGATCGGTCAGGCCGTGACCGCGTACCCGGCGCGGCGCTGCGGGGCGACATTCACCGGATTTAGGGAAGTGTTACTGCGGGAGTCCGCCTGCTCCTGTTCCCGGATCCACTCGTCAAGGGTTTCGATCCGGTACATCACGCGTCCGCTCCTCCCCATCCGAAAACTCGGCGGACCCTGGCGACGGTGCCGCCACACGTAAAGGGTGGCGGGCGACAGCCCCAGGTATTCGGCGGCTTCACGCACGTTCAGAAAACCCCTCCGCAGCGGCGACACGCGGGGAGACATACGGACATTCGCCAGCAATTCACTGTCCCAAGCAGCACTTCGCACGTATCGAAACCTTCGGGGTCTTCCGTCGACAACCTGTGGCGACGGACATCGGGCATGACGAGTCCGCCTCCGCTTGCTGTCAGGCAGGTGGAGCGGACTACTTCTATGGTCTGGAGAATCCCCGGTTTGGCTGACCGGGGATCGTCGGGTATAAGCCGGGGCGACGTCATCTCGCACCCCGCCGGACCCCTACGTCGCGGGCTGGAGCAGGGCGAGTGGGGAGACACCGAGGGCGGCCGCAATGGCGACGAGGTCATCCACGTCGCAGCGCCGGCGGGTGCGTTCGATGCGGGACAGGATGGTGTTGGTCATGGGGTGGCCGAGCTCGGTGACACGGGCAGCGAGCTCGCGCTGGGCGAACCCGCACGAGGTGCGCAGGCGCTCGATGGCACCGGCGGTCCGTTCTCCGGCGGGACCGATTTCCATAGCTCTTCGGGGCATGCGTCTGTTGTAGCTCGGGTTCCCGGGTTCTCGTAATCACGGAAGCCCGGGCATGGGACTTTGGGGCTCGTTTCGCGGAGAACGAACTGATGATTCCCGCATAGGCAGCCATTGCGGAACTACGACCCATCCCGGACCGCAGAGGTGCGCACACCATCAGGGGCTCCGGGCGGCGGAAACATAGATCGCCTCACCTACCCCAGTCAATGACTTTCGACGTTCGATCTTCGCCGCTCCCCCCTGCGCCGTCGACTTTTTGGTCAACCGGGGATTCGCCCTTACTGTGAAGACGTTCGCGATCAGCGATGCGCTCTGACGCTTTTCGAGTGCGGATTCGCTGGACTTCCGCGGGCTGGGTGTGGCTGTCTTGGCCAAGCACCCCTGACAAAGGAATCGGCTCCCGGCGTTGCAGCGCCGAGAGCCGATGGGAGTCCCTTGTCCAAACCGCCCACTCCTGAACGGATCTGAGGAACGTCTATGCCCAACAGTACGGCCGAAGCAGCCGTCCGCACACCTGCGCCCACCCCGGCATTGCCGTCCCAGCAGCAGACGAAGACGGGGCGATAGGCATGGCACGCATCCGCACCATCAAGCCGGAAGCCTTCAGCTCCGAATCGCTGGCCGCCGTCAGCATCACCGCGGAGCGGACGTTCTTCGGTCTGCTCACCCAGGCCGACGACCACGGCCGGTTCCGTGACCAGTCCGCCGTCATCGCAGGCCTCTTGTGGTCCCTGCGCCCCGAACACGGCCCGATCGAGGTCGAGGACGACCTCACTCAGCTCGCCGGCAATGAACTCATCTGCCGGTACGAGGGTGAGGACGGCAAGCGGTACCTGCACATCGTGACCTTCGCCAAGCACCAGAAGGTCAACCGCCCCAGCGGTGTCCGGCACCCGAACTGCCCCTACCACGACGGCGGCCGGGTACCCCTGACTTCACCGCTGGCGCAGGGAGGGCTCCGTGAGGCGTCCGTGCACCATCCGGCACCCGTCCCGGAGCTCGCACCCACACCTCATGCCGCTTCGATGATCCCAATATCTGCAGGTCAGGACGGGTTCAGTGAGCCCTCCGTGCAGCATCAGCAGGAAGTCCGGGAGCCTGCGCCGAGCCCTCACGGTCCGGATCTAGGACCTAGGATCATGGATCTAGGATCTCCGTTGGGAGGCGCGAGCGCCCCCGCCACACCCCAGACCGCAACGGCCCACCAACTGGTCGCCGAGTACGCCGCCGCATGCGGGAAGCGTCCTCCGGAGAGCGTTCTGGGCCATGTCGGCCGGGAGATCAAGAAGCTGCTGCGCGAAGGCATCGACCCCGAGCACGTCCGGGCCGGCGTCGACCGCATGCGCGTCAAGACTCTCCACCCGAGCCTGCTGCCCAGCCTGGTCAACGAGGCCATGAACCCGCCCCAGGCCACTGCTGGCGCTCGCAGAGCCCCACAGCCGTACACCAACCCCGTTGACGCAGAAGCCGCTTACGGAGGCCAGCTGTGACCATCGCGACCCGTGAACCGCAGCGTGCCGGCGCTCTGGCAGCCCGTCTCCGGGCCATTCTCGCTGCCAAGGGCATCGACCCCGGCACCGTACCCGCCGGGCCCACAGTGGAGCCGGTGACCGCCCTGGAACTCGCCGACCGCCGCATCCCGCCCCGCTACCGCGAGGCACTCGCCACCCAACCCGAAGTCCTGGGCTGGGTGGAGGCGGTCACCCGCGCCGGGCGAAATGGGCCGGCCGGTACCCGGGGCATCGCCTACGGCCCCTCGCTGCTGATCGCCGGACCCACCGGCATCGGCAAGACCCATCAGGCCTATGGAGCCGTCCGCTCGCTGTTGGCCGCCGGAGTACGCCTGCGCTGGCAGGCGGTCACCTCCGCCGACCTCTACGCCCATCTCCGGCCCCGGCCCAACCACGACCCCGAGCGGGAGATCCAAGAGCTCGGCCGGTGCCCGCTGCTGATCCTGGACGACCTCGGCGCGGCCAAGCAGTCTGAGTGGACCGAGGAGCTGACGTACCGGCTGATCAACCGCCGCTACACCGAGATGCTCCCGACCCTGATCACCACCAACCTGCCGATCGCGGAACTCCGCAACGCAGTCGGGGACCGCGTCGCCTCCCGCCTGGCAGAGATGACCACCCGCGTCATCCTCAACGGCCCGGACCGCCGACGCACCCAGCCGTCGGGCTCCTGACCACCACGGTCCCCACCAGGGCCGGTCCCCGTCATCGTGGGGACCGAACCACTGACCCGAGCCGTTCGGGGACCGTCCCCACCCCAGTCCCGGTCCCGTCCCCAACCCGGTCCCGGTCCCCAAACGAGCCCCGGTCCCCGATCGACAGCGCCCTCCCCCAGGAGGGGACCGACAGCAGTCGATCGGGGACCGTCCCCTGATTGCGCTGCGCGCGCCGGCCACCACGGGGACCGGTCCCCAACTCTGTTTCCGCAGGTCACCCCCGTCTGACGTCCCCCGACTCAGTGGGGACCGTCCCCTCGGTCCCCACCATCCGGGAGCACCCTGCGGCGGTTCGGGGACCGCCAGGTCACCACGTCGGGGACCGTCCCCACCCACCACAACGGGGACCGAGACGGACCGGTCCCCCA
The DNA here is from genome assembly GCF_041106355.1 of Streptomyces sp. BF23-19. NCBI lineage: Bacteria > Bacillati > Actinomycetota > Actinomycetes > Kitasatosporales > Streptomycetaceae > Streptomyces > Streptomyces sp. BF23-19. Next base: position 8,147 of record NZ_JBGBPT010000024.1, read on the forward strand.
CGCCCCTGCCGCCGGGGACCGAGCGCCTCCCCGAAACGGGGACCGTCCCCGGACAGCACCAGCAGCGTCTCGCGTCACGAGCGAGCGGCCCCCAACCGGTCGACCCCGCCCAACAGCCCCTTCACACGACCAGCCTCTACCGCTTCAAGGACACGCATGCACAACCCACCGCACGACGGTCCCAGCCACGACGAGCACATGCCCTCGCTTCCAGCCTCAGGAGGAGCAAGTTGTACCCAGAGCATTGCTCCCGTCGGGAGCAATGCTCTGGGCTCCCCCGCCCCAGGGGTGGCGGGAGCAGACCGGCACCAGGGGGTGCCGGTCCTTCGGGACGCGGCCAAGGCCGGATCGCACCACGAATCGGAGGGACAACACACCTGCCACACACCCCGCTGCACGCACACCGCCCCCACGACATCGCACGCGCGCCAGCGTGAACGCCTGCTCGCCGAGAAGAAGCGCATGCACCAGCCCAGCTGCCGCATGAACGACGATGAATTCCAGCTCCTCACCCACGCTGCGTCTGCCTGCCGCATGAGCATCGCCAGCTTCCTCGCCCACTCTGCTTTGAAGGCCGCACGCGACCTCGACCACACCGAAGCCGAGATCGCCACCCACCGGGAGATGGCCAGAGAGCTGTTCGCGCTGCGCAGGGCCCTCGGCCAGATCGGCAACAACCTCAACCAGGTCGCCACCGTCCTGAACTCCGGCGCCGACGCCCCGCACGCCAAGGCGGTCCTCGACGCTGTCCAACGGACCGCCGAACGCGTGGAGGACTTCACCCAGCGCTACTTGGAGACGGAGACTCCCGCCGGATGATCCCCCGCGTCCACAAGATGGGCACCCGCACCATCGGCCTGATCCACTACCTCTACGGCCCCGGCACCCACGAGGAACACACCGACCCGCACCTCGTGGCGGCCTGGGACAGCCTCGTCCCCGACCCCGGACGCAACCCGAAAGCCACTTACGCAGACCTGCAAAGGCTCCTCGACCAGCCCGTCGAAGCCCTGCCCAAGTCACGGCGCCCTACCGAGCACGTGTGGCACCTGTCCATACGTGCCGCACCCGAGGACCCGATCCTCAGCGACGAGCAGTGGGGCAACATTGCCCGCCGCATGGTCGCCGCCACCGGCATAGCCCCCGACGGCGACACCGCAGCCTGCCGCTGGGCAGCCGTCCGTCACGCCGACGACCACATCCACATCATCGCCACCACCGTCCGCGAGGACGGCCGGCGGCCCCGCCGCCACAACGAAGCCAAGCGCTCCCAGGCCGAAGCCCGTCTCATCGAGGCCGACTACGGCCTGCGCCGTCTCAACACCGGCGACGGAACCGCAGCCCAGCGCCCCACCAGCGCCGAGCGCCACAAAGCCACCCGCCACCAGCGGGAACGCACCCCGAGGGAGGAACTGCGCGAGAGCGTCCGACACGCGGCGGCCGGCGCCCAAAGCGAGGAGGAGTTCTTCGACCGCCTCACCCATACCGGTCTCCTCGTCAAGCGGCGTGTGGCGCCGTCCGGGGACCTCCTCGGCTACACCGTGGCCCTGCCCGACGACCGCAACAAGAACGGCGAACCGGTCTTCTACTCGGGATCCAAGCTCGCCCCCGACCTCTCCCTGCCCCGCGTCCGCGAACGCTGGACCCTGCCTGCAAAATCCCCCTCGGACGAGGGCGTCTCGCCGGAGCAGCCCGCCCTCCCGCCGGTGACCGGCCCGGCGTACGCCCGCCGCCGCGCGACCACGGCGACCTGGCAGGCACTGCTGCTCATCGAGCACGGCGACGACGGCACGGCAGCAGCCCGGATCGCCGCAGCCGGCGAGGTCCTCGACGCGCTCGCCGAGACCTCCGCCGCCCATACCCGACGAGAACTCCGGGATGCAGCATTCGCGTTCGAACGCGCCTCCCGCTCCCACGTCCGCACCGCACGCGGGCACGACCACGCCCTGCGCCAGGCCGCGCACGACCTCGCCCACAGCGGACCAGCCCTCGGCAGCGGAGAGGACGGCGCCACCACCGCCATGCTCATCGACACCGCGTTCTTCCTCGTCACCGCGGCGGCGAACTGGCATGCCAGGAAGCACCACGCCCAGCAAGCCGAAGCCGCCCGCCAAGCCGCCGAACACCTGCGCGTCGCCTACGAGATCGCGGCCGCCCAGCCGATGTCCGTGCTCCACCAGCGGGGCCGCTCCCTGTCACTGCAGCGACGACAGGCAGCCGTCCTACGCCAGGCGCTGCCCGAGATCGCCGAACAAGTTCTGGCCGAGCCGGGCTGGCCCGCCCTGGCGGCCACGCTCGCCGATACCCGGGCCGCAGGCCACAACCCGGCCCACCTCCTCGCAGAAGCCACGCGGCACCGGGAGCTGGACAGCGCCACCTCCGTCAGCGACGTCCTCGTCTGGCGTCTCCGCCGTCTCGCGCACCTGCCTGCCGATCCCGCAGCATCACTCCCCCGGCGCGCGGCGACCACACAACCGGTTCCGAAGGCCGCGAACAACGCCTCCCGTCGGCGCTGACGCCAGGACGCGTCCGTCCCTACATAGCCGACGATCCCCGGTCAGCCAAACCGGGGATTTTCCGGAGCATTGAAAACATCGCCACCGACCCCATCCCGTAAGGAACCCCCGCATGCCCGAAACCGAACTGCGCGTCGAAACCATCGCCCTGCTGCTGGACGCGGACTTCAAGCTCCGGCCCGACACCAACACCTGGTCCCACAGTGACGGGCGCCCCTTCACACGGGCCGAACAGGCCACCGCCTTCCAGGCCACGCGCGCGCCGAACTCGAAGCCGTGGCAGCACTGAGCGCCCGCAACGCTGCGGCTGCCCTCGAGCAGGACACCGCCGTGGAGGCCCTCATCGAGCTCTTGTACTCGTACTTCGCCCGGCACCCCGAAGCCCGCATGGTCATGGACGTACTCCCGCACATGACCGAGAAAGACCGCACCGAGTACGAGCGCCTGTGCGCCATCGCCGCTCCGGACGGCGGCATATACCTCCCCTACGAAGACTGACGGGCCCGGAACAGCACTCTGCGACCGGTGACCGGGTACCTCCCGGTCACCGGTCGCAGGCATTCCCGATGTGAAAGGCCGGCAGGCCTTACCCGCTGGCAGTCGCAGGATCAGCGGTGGGCGGCCCCTGCCGCCAGCAACGGAGCCAGGAGGTCAACGGCTTCCTCCCAGCGGAAGCGGTCGGCACCGCCGCCGGACTTCGGGCGGTGAGGCTCGTAGCTGCCGACCAGAACACCCATCTCGCGCAGCTCTGCGAGGCTCCGCTGGTACGCGCGGTGGGCCGCGAGGGCGGTGTTCACGTAGGGCAGGACGGCGGTGGGGATGCCCATGCCCGGAGCCTCGCAGAGGATGCCGAGGGCGAGGTTGTCCGCGAAACCGGCCGCCCACTTGTTGACCGTGTTGAAGGTGGCCGGGGCCACGGCGATCGCATCGGCGGGTGGGAAGGACCGTGCGTCCCCGGGCGCGCGCCAGGCGGAGCGGACGGGGTAACCGGTCCGCTCCTCGACCGCGGCGACGTCGAGAAAGGGAAGCCCCTGCGGGGTGGCGACGACACCGACGTCCCAGCTCCGCTCGTGCGCGGCGTCGATCAGCTTGCCGACGTCGCCCGCGATCCCGGCCGCGCAGACGACGACGTACAGGAAGGGCTTGCGCTGCGGCTCGGTCACGCGGGTACTCCCAGTCGGCGGCAGAAGTGGTGGAGCTCTGGCAGCGTACGCCGACGGTCCCGGGCTGCCATGTCGGCGACCAGGTCCCGGACGGCTGGTCGCCGTACGTCCTGGGCTGCGCAGGTCTCCGCGATCCGCAGGGCCTGGTAGCCGTCGGCGAGGCGGCCCTGCTGTGCGTAGGCACGAGCGGTCTCCACCCATAGGGCGGCCCGGCGCTCGGGAACCGGGATGTGTCGGCGCATGAGCGGACGGGCGATGTCGATGGCGACGCCCGCGTCGCCGAAGGACACGGCCGCGCTGACCTCGTGGAGGGCCACGTTGGTGGGGCTGAAGTTGGCCCATGCGTCGGGGTGGTCCAGGGCGACGTACTTCGCCACCTCCTTGGCCTCGGCCAGGAACTCTGCGGTGGCAGCACGGTCCCCGGCCCTGCTGGCAGCCGTGACTCCGCGCAGTAGCAGCAACCCGAGCACGGAGAGATGGTGGCGGGGCTGCCGGTCGTACGCACCGGCGAGTTGTGAAGCCGTGTGCTTGATCAGCGTGACGGCCTGGCCGGCGTGCTGTTCGCGGACCAGGACGTGCGCGTGGAGGCGGACGCTGGCAGCGAGGACGAGCGGATCACCCGAGCGTTCGGCCTCGGCCATCGCGCGCCCGACGGCGAGCCAAGCCGTGCCGGGGTCTCCCTGCTTCAGCAGGAGGCTGGCCGAGGTCTGGTAGGCCGTGGCCAGGAAACGGGGAAGCTCCTCGGCCTGCGGGGAGTCGGCGATGCAGTGGCGGAGATCGGTGATCAGGTCGGGAAGGGTCCGCTCCAGCTCCGCGTAGTCGCACGTGCTCCAGAGGCGCCGGATGGCCGTTGCCCGGTTTCGTAGTTCCCCGGAGTCCGGCGCTTCCGTCGTCGGAGGCGCCTGCATCCCGGGCAGGAGCGCCTGGACGAGCGCGGGGTGCGCAGCCGTCGGCGCGACCGAGGCGGTGAGCGCGGTGACGCTGGCGGCAAGGAAGGTACGGCGGCGCAGCATTTCTTCTGTCTCCGGGTCGTGGGGATCGGCTTCCGGGGCGGCCTCCGCCAGACCGAGTCGGGCCGGAGGAATGCGCAGGATGCGGGCGACGTCGCGCAGGACCCGGATGTCCTCCGTTCCGCGTCCGCCCTCCAGCCGACTGATCTTCGACTGGTGATACCCCAGCTCGCCGGCCACGTCCGCTTGCGAGCGGCCCTGTAAGACCCGAGCCCGGCGGATCAGTTCACCGATCCGGTGCACCTCCCCCTGCGTGTCGACCATCTCCGCCACGGCCCCTTCTGCCGAGACCGATCCTGCCTGCTCAACCGAGCCTAACTGCAACGAACTTGCCAGCCATGCACAACGTGCATGAACGATGCAGGGGCTGCGCGGCCCGTCGCGAGGCCGCCTCCTGACCCGCTTGCCTGGTGGAACCGCACCCCTCCAGGAGGCTGCTCATGGAAGTGCACGAGGTCACGCTGGCCGTCACGAGTACGCCCGAGGGCGCCGCTCGTGCCCGGCACCAGGTGATGAACGAGATCAGGGGCTGGCGCACGGTCATCGGCACCGACCGCATGTGCGCGGCAGAGGTCGTGGCCAGCGAACTGCTGGCGAACGCCGTTCAGCACACGGGAAACGAAGCTGCTTCCGTAACCGCTCGCCTGCTCGGGAGCCGACTGCGCTTCGAGGTCCGCGACCGGAGTTCCGCCCTCCCCCACGCACGCCCACCCCGTACGGACGCCGAGGACGGCCGCGGGCTGCTGATCATCGACGCCCTCGCCGACCGGCACGGCGTCGACCACAGCGCCGGCGGCAAGTCCTGCTGGGCCGAACTCGATCTGTCCGTACCCACCTCGGTCACGCCATCCATCACGCAACCTCCCCTGCAAAGGAGTTGAACGCATGGCACCCCATCGAGCTCTTGGGACGAGCGCGGAGGTCATCGCCGTACGTCCGGGGAGTCCCCTCTCCGGTTCGGTCACCGTCGACGGCTCCAAGAACGCCGCCCTGCCGCTGCTGGCCGCCGCAGCAGCCGTGCGCCGGACCATCCAGCTGGAAAACGTCCCCGCCAGCGCCGACGTCCACTGGATGCTCACCTTGATCCAAGGAGCAGGCTGGCACGTCGCCCGAGCTGTGGGACGACCCGACAGCGTGGTGATCATGGCCCCTGACGCCGTACCCGCGGAACCCGACCTGGCCCCGGCCGCACGGATCCGCGCGTCGTACTACCTGGTGCCCGCAGTCCTCGCCCTACAGGGGAACGCCCGGCTGCCCTGGCCCGGGGGATGCCGGATCGGGGAGCGCGGCATGGACCTGCACTTCAGGGTGTACGAGGCGTTCGGTGACCGTGTCGCCGTCCATGACGAGGGCTATGACGTCGCGGCCGGTCGACCCGCGACCGGAACGGTTTCCCACGCGCTCCCATTCCGGTCGCGCGGTGCGACGGTCGTCGCCGTCCTGCGTGCGGTCGTCGCGGGCCGTGCGCTGCGCCTCGGTCGGCCGAACCTGTCGCCGGAAGTTCTCACCGTGCTGGACGCCCTGCGCTCGGTGGGATGGGAAACCCGAGCCGGCGAACAGGTCCTGGACCTCAGCCCGGCACCGGCATCACCGGCCAAGGCTCCGGCTTGGCGCGTTCCGGGCGACAAGATCGAGGCAGGCACCCTGGCCTGCGCCGTCGCCGCCACCGGTGGGACCGCGCGCATCGAGGGCGTCCAAGGTCGGGATGTGGTGCCGTTGCAGGCAGCCCTGCAACGGCTCGGCATCCCAACCTCGGTAAGGGAGGACGTCCTTCTGGTCGACGGGAGCGCCGCCCGGCCGACGGCCCGTCCCCTTCGCGCCATCGCCACGCTCGCCGTCGGCGGCCTGGACGCCGATTTCGAGCCTCCCCTGATGGCACTGGCCCTCGGCCAGCCCGGGACACACCTGTTCGCCGACTCCATCAACCCCGGCCGCCACGGGAACCTGCTGCCCCAGCTGGCCCGGCTCGGCGCGAAGATCGAGGAGATCTCCCCCACCGAATGCCGGCTGACCGGCCCGCAACGCCTCACCGGAGCCGGGGTCGAGGCCACCGACATCCGCACCGGCTCCGCGCTCATGGTCGCCGCCCTGACCGCCCGCGGCATCACCACCCTCGGCGGAGTCGACCAGCTCCGCCGCGGCCACGCCGACCTACCCGGCAAGCTCCTCCACCTCGGCGCCGACATCTGCGAGGTCGCGCCATGACCACGTCCCGCTCCCTACGACAGATCATGGCCACCACCGACGTCCACTCCGCCCTCGGTGCCGGCGGCCCGCTGCTCGGGCACCTCCACCAGGCACGCACGGACAGCCTGCTGGTGGACTGCGGCGACTTCTTCGAGGGCACCGGGTACTACCGCCTCGGCCGGGGCGCGCTCGAACGGGACATCCTGCTCGCCCTGTACGACGTCGTCGCTCCCGGTAACCACGGCTGGCCGCACTACTTCGAGCCCGCCCTCCACCAGCGGACCGTATGCGCGAACGTCGTCGAGTACTCCACCGGCAACGCGCTCTTCCGACGTCTGCGCATCGTGGACATCGCGGGCCGAAGGACGGCCGTCACGGCCGTGATCGGCCAGCAGGCATTCAAGTCGATCCCGGTCGGGCAGCGGTCCGGCCACCGCATCACCGATCCAGTCCACGCCCTGCGCGAGCTGATGCTCGCGCACCACCACGAGGTCGACTCCTGGGTCCTCCTCAGCCACTCCGGCTTCGAGCAGGACCTCCAGCTCGCCGAGGCGTGCCCCTTCCTCGACGTGGTCTTCGCCGGCCACTGCCACAGCGAACACACCGGACCCGAACGGGTCGGCAGCACCATCGTGCTCAAGGGGCAGGAACTCGCCGTCGGCTACGCAGTCGCCGAACGCTCCCTCGAAGGCTGGATCGGACGGGCCGCCCGTTTCCCCGACACCTCGGGATCCGTCCTGCCGACTGCGCTCGACTCTGTCCGTGAACAGATCGCCTCCATCGACGCACAACTGGCCGAGCCGCTGGGTCGTCTCGTCGCGCCCTATCGGAACAAGCCGCTCGACCGCCACGCCCTGCTCCGAGAACTGGCCGACCGGCTGCGCAGCGGACTGGGTAGCGAGGCCGTCGTCCTCAACGAGACCGCCGTGCGCACGACGCTGCTCGGCGAAGTCCTCACCGCCGGAGATCTGCTGGCCATCGAGCCGTTCGACAACAGCCTGGTCGAGGCCCAGGTCGCGCCGGCCTTCCGCAACGACCCCGCTGCACTGCTGACTCACCTCACCGAGCTGGCGGGACCCCTGATCACCTCCCCCGATCCGCCTCCCGCCGGCCTGGCGAGCGTGCTGACCACCGACTACCTCGCCGACACCTGTCTCAGCAGCCGAGCCCAGCCCTCGGGCCTCAGCCTCGGCTCAGCGATCCGGAGCATCCTGACCAACGGAGACGACCAGTGATCCTCACCGGGCCCGAGATCGCCTCCGCCTCGAAGGACGGACGGCTGCGCATCTCCCCCTTCACGCCGACCCAGGTCAACCCGAACAGCTACAACGTCCGCCTGGGCGAGACCCTGCTCACCTACACCGACCAGGTACTCGACACCCACCGCCCGAATCCCACCCGCCGCACAGAGATCGGCGACGACGGCCACGTCCTGCATCCCGGCGAGCTGTACCTCGGCCACACCTTGGAGGAGGCGGGATCCGACCTCTTCGTCCCCCTGCTCTTCAGCCGGTCCTCCGTCGGCCGACTGGGGCTCTTCGTCGAGATCACCGCACCCATCGGTGACATCGGCTTCCACGGCCAGTGGACACTGATGCTCACCCCGACCCGCCCCGTGCGCGTCTACGCCGGGATGAAGATCGGGCAGATCATGTTCTTCGTCTCCGAGGGCGCCATCGACCTCTACGAGGGCAAGTACCAGGCGGCCTCCGGGCCCCAACCCTCCTCATACTGGCTCGACCTCGACGCCACTGCGGTGACCTCGTGATCCTCACCGGACCGGCCATCGCCGCCGCCCGCGAGGCGGGCCGCATCACCATCGACCCGTACGACCCGGACCGCCTGTCCCCCAACGCGTACGACTGGCGCCTGGGCAGCACGCTCCGCGTCTGCGAGGGCGACCTCGACGCCGCCAGTCCCACCGCCTTCTCCGAGCTCACCCTCCCCGACGACGGGTACGTCCTGGAGCCCGGCCACCTCTACCTCGGCCACACCCTGGAACGGACCGGCTCCGAGACGTACGCCCAACTCCTCAACGGCGACCGGACCACCGGCTCCCTCGGCATCTGGGTCCACGTCTCCGCGCCGCTCGGGCACCAGGGCCATGCGATCCGCTGGACCCTGGAGATCCGAGCCACCCGCCCCGTACGCGTCCGGCCTGGCATGACCTTCGGCAAGCTCGTCTTCCTCCGCACCCACGGCTCCCCCGCCAGCTACCAGCAGCACGGCCTCAAGTACCGCACCAGCGAGGGCATCGAGACCTCCCGCCTCTACGAGGAGAACCCCGGAGGCCGCCGGTGAACCGCGTCGTCGCCACCGCCCTCGACCTGCCGTTCCCCAGTCCCGGCGGAAGCGTCGAACTCTTCCTCGACCTCTACGCCGGCACCCAGCCCGCGATCCCCGCCCGCTCCTTCATGCTCGCCCCCGACGGCCCCCGACCCCGCACCCCGGCCGGCATCGACCTGCTGCACGCGTCCGGCAAATGCCTCGACGGCCACGCCTTCAGCCGGTACGTCACCAACCTGTGCCACGCCATGACGGCCGCCATCGACCCGCGCCAGATCAGCGTGCTGCACCTGCACCACCTGGCCTTCGGCGCCACCCCCGCCCTCCTGCGCGCCCTGCCCGCACACCCCCGGATCGCCTTCGTCCACGGCACCGACCTCCTGCACGCCGAGAACCACACCACGCAGCTACGCGTTCTCCGCGAGACCGCCTCCGCTGCCGACGCGATCGTCGTCCCCACCGGCGCCATGGCCGACCGCCTGCTCAAGCTCGCCCCCAAGACGGACAGGCGCAAGATCGAGAAGATCCCCTGGGGCATCCCCGACCGCCTCCTGACCAGCCCACCGCCCCGGCCCGCCCGACGTCCCACCAGCCACCTGCGGATCCTCTTCGCAGGCCGCCTCAGTTCCGAGAAGGGCCTCGAACCCCTCCTCCAAGCCGTCGCGGCCGCCCGCTCGGTCGAGCTGAGCATCGCCGCCCCGCGTGCCCAGTTCCTCGACCTCGCCCCGGTCATCCGTCAGCTCGGCGTCCACGTCCGCTACCTCGGCTGGTTCCGCCGCCCCCAACTCTGGAAGGCCTTCGCCGACCACGACGTGCTCGCCGTGCCCTCCACCACCCTGGAGGCCATGGGCCTCGTCGCCCTCGAAGCCCAGGCCTGCGGACTCCCCGTCCTCTACCAACCCGTTCCCGGACTCAGCGAAGCCCTCTCCGGCACCGGCCTGGCCACCGACTTCACCAACCCCACCACCGCCGCCCACGACCTCCACCGCCTGCGCACCACCCCAGGCCTCTTGGAGATGCTCCGCGCATCCGGCCGCACCAACGCCGCCCGCTTCCCTCTCAGCGCCACCGCCACGGCCATCGCCGATCTCGGACGGCGGCTCGCCTGACACCACCCGTGGCACAGCCGGCACCGCCCCGGCCGCGTCACTAACCTAGCCAGCGGACCACCCGCGGCCCACGACGATCGGGAGACCATGACCCACACCACCGACCGGATCGAAGACCTCCTCCAGACCGGCGTCCGCGACGAGGTCTACCCCGGCGCGGTGTGGGCGGTCGGGAACGCCGACGGCATCGAGGCCAGCGGAGCCGTCGGCCTTCTCGACCCCGACCACCCGGACGAGCCCATGCGGCTGGACACCGTCTTCGACGTGGCCAGCCTCACCAAGATCCTCGCCGTCTGGTCGACGATCGGCACCCTGGTCGAAGAGGGCAAGCTCCAGCTCCACACTCCGCTGGGAACCTTCTGGGACGAAGTCGCAGGCCACCCCCTAGCCCGGGCCACGGCCCACCACCTGCTCACGCACACCGCCGGCCTGCCGCTGCGCGCCAACCTGAAGAACCTCTACGGCACCGACCCCCAGGACATCCGCGACGGCGTCCTCCACGAGGCCCTCCACCGCCCGCCGGGCGAAGCCGTCGAGTACACCGACCGAGCCGCCCTCGTCCTCGGCTACCTCGCCGAGCACCTCTCGGGCCAGCCCCTGGACCAGCTCGCCACCGACCGCGTCTGGCACCCCCTGGGCATGACGCAGACCCGCTTCGGCCCCCTCCCCGATGCCGAGGCGGCCCGGTGCGCCCCCACCGAGTACGACGAGACCACCGGCACCCACCTCAAGGGCACCGCCCACGATTTCTCCGCCCGCCTCCTCGACGGCGTCTGCGGCATCGCTGGCACCTTCTCGGTGCTCGACGACCTGGCCCGCTTCCTCCGCCACATGCTCGCCCCCACCCAGACCGCCTTCGGCCCGACCTGGATCAAGGATTCGCTCCGCCTCCACACCGGCGACCTCACCCCCGCCCGCGGCCTCTTCTGGCACCCCGCCCCCGGCACCGACCCCAACCAGGACATCTGGGTCCACTACGGCTTCACGGGGACCGGCATGTGGATCAGCCCGCAGCAGGGCAGATGGGCTGTCCTCCTCACCAACAAGCTCCGTTTCAACCGCGACCGCGAACCCCTCACCGAGATCCGCAACGCGTTTCGGGCCTGCACCTTCGACGTCGTCAACTAGCCAGCCATGTAGCCCGTGTAGCAGCAGGGACCCTTCCGGTAGATCCGCGTGCCGAGGACCAAGCCGGGTAGGCCATGCTGCGAGTACCTACCGCGATCCCAAGTGGGAGGAGCCGCCCTTCTGCGAAATGGCTCCACACCGGACGGGCACCCGGCTTCAACGAGACAGCACAGGAAGCGCGCGGTCGGCAGAATTAATCGGCGTGGCGAATGCCCTCCGAGCGTCGGGAGGTGTATAGGAAGAAGAGTTGCGCAGACGGCGCAGTCCGCAGAGTGAGGCCGGAGTGGTTGATGGCGGGCGGGGCGTACGACGAGCTGGTGCAACGTGGCCAGCTAGGTGATCTTGGCCTTGACTTGCTGCGCCGCGTGGGCCGGCAGGTGGCCCGGACTCAAGGGTTCCCACCTCCTGCTGATCACGCCGCGTGGACCGACGACGCCGTCGATGACCTCCTGTTCGAAATGCTCAGCAGGAAGGGGGAGCAGTTCGTTCTGAACCTCTCCCTCAAGGCAATCGACGACACTTCCTTGGAGAAGATGTTCTTCACCTCGATCAAGAACTTCTTGATCGACGAGGCGAAGGGCACCGAGCGGGGAAAACTTCGCCGCCGCTTCGCCACACGCCTGGCCCAGGACAATCGGTTTCGCGCGGTGCCAGGGTCTCGCTGGACTCTGACCTCGCATCCGGCCGGCGTTGTCTGGCAGGGCGATCTTGACGACCTAGTCGGAGCAGCCTGGGGAGCACGGGAGGTGTGGATCACGGCCTGGAACCACTCTGGGCCGACCCCCAAGAAGACGGTGCATGCCCTCATGACGGTGCTCACGGCAGTACTCGAGGCTGCTGGCGGCGCGGTTCGGGAGGAGGACCTCGCCAAGGTTCTCGAAGCGCGCTTCGAGCTTCTGTCCCCTCCCCGGTTCGTCAGCCTGTACGCGGACGATGGCGCCGTCATCGACTCCATCTCCGATGAAACTCAAGGCGCCGACCCGGTGGCGGCCGGCATCCTGGCTGGTGAAATCTGGGATGGAATGTCCCCTCAGGAGCGTTCGCTGCTAGCCCACCTCGACGACGATCCGACGGAGGTAGCCCCTCTGCTCGGGATTGGACGTCACCAGGCCTCGGCGATCATGGAGGCGCTGCGCGAGAAACTCAGGCTGGCGCTGACGGGTGATGGAAGCGATCCAAGCGACGTCGCCGCAGCATTGTTGCGCCTCGGCGGAGACCCACCCTGCCGTTCGGCGAGTGACGTCGTTTGTCCATAGTGGAAACAGACTGCCGCGAGGGATTGGGGGCCGCCCGATGAGCCAGGCATCGAGCACCGCGTACGACCGGCTGCGAGCTCTAGCAGCCCAACTGACCGTTCCCGATGCGGTCCGAACCACAGTCGCAGCCACCCCGGGCGACCCCCGCCCGGGGCAGATCTGGCGTGCAGTCTGGGAGGACGTTGTTGAGATCGTGGCCATCACGGCAGTCGATGACAGCGCCGTCCATGCCCTTCCTGTCTCATTGGAGACCCGCTTTCACGACGCCGACACGTTGCTGCTGACCGCCGAGGCGTCCACTCTCGAACAGCCGATCGCCCTGTGGTGTGGCCTGGGCAACCGTCTTCCCTGGTTCGTCCTGGACCGGCGGGTCAGCCAGCTGTCGATCTCTCTGGACGCCGACGGCTCCCCTGCCCCAGCCACCAACGGATACAGCTACGGCAGCCCCATCCCCAGCCCCGCCGCCCAGGCGGCCGAGTTCCGCGCCGCCCTTGCAGACACCATGGATCTGCTCGCCGCAGCACAGTGGGCGCCGCAGGGCAACGGTAACCTGGCAGTACTGCTTAAGCAGCACGCTGTCGGTCCCGCCGACCTGATCCAACACCTGAATATCCAACCGCCGCACGCTCTCGCCCTGCTGCGCTCGCAGACACAGCTCACTCCGGACGAGGCCGGGCTCCTCGCGCCAGTCTTGGGCCTTGCCGTGGATGAAGTCCTGGCAGCCAACCCATCTCTGCCCGAGCCCTTGGTACACGAGCTGAGCCGCCCCATCCGGCGCGTTCAGATCCGTCGACTCGCCCAGCTCAACAAAACCGCTGAACTCGACGCCCGCCGACAGGCGCTCTTTGCAACCCTCGCTCTGGCCGCGAGACAGGAGCGACCTGCGGAGGCGGACTGGTCCGCTCGGGTGGACCGCTATTTCGACGTCCACCTGGGTCAGGGGAGCAAGCGGTGAACTATCTCCGCCGCGCAGAGGCCCGGGCGCAGGCCCAAGACATGCTGGCCGTCTTGCACCGTGACCACCCCGGCGCCAGCCAGCGGCTGGGCGCTGGTGCCCTGCAGGAACTACGCCAGTGGCCCGGCCTAGAGGTTCGGGAAGTACCCGACGAGCAGTCCGGCAGCGGGTGCAGTGTCTCCGGGGCCTACTTCGCTGGCACTCCCGCCGTACTCGCCGTCGCCAAATCCGCGAGTCTGGCCCGCCGCGACTTCACGGGCCTACACGAACTGGGCCACCACCTGCAGCAGACAGTGGTCGAGCTCATGGGTGTCCTGCTTGCCCAGCCCGACGGAGGCACTGCCTTGGAGGACGCGGCGTGCGACACCTTCGCAGCCGACATCCTGCTCCCCGAGACACTCGCAGATCAGCACTTCGCCGGGGCAGGTCCTACCGCCGACGCAGCAGTTTCCTTGTGGCGAGCGAGCAACGGCTCGCGCATGGCGACATGTGTGAAGGCCAGCGAGCGCCTCCCCTCCCCCGGGCACGTTCTCCTACTCGACTCTGCTGGCGCTCTCACTTTCGCCGCATCCCAGGGTCTGCCCCCACTGCGCCGGGGCAGCGACCAGAGCCACGTGCCGGTTCTCCGTACCGCCCTGTCCGGGAGCGGCCGCTCCGAGGGACGAGGCCGATTCGCATACCGCGACGGCATTCTCGGCGACGAGCTGTACGTGCAGACCGCGGAGATGGGGGGCTACGTCCTAGTCGTAGCGGTCATCGACCTGGCCCCCTGGAGAGCCTTCGCGCCCTCTGCCATCCGGACTGGACCTGAGCCCGTTAACTACACCTGCGATCACTGTGGGGAGGACTTCTCTTCCTACGCCCCTGCCTGCGCGCAGTGTGAGTCCGCCCCATGCCCCGACTGCGGTCGCTGCGGCTGTGACCGCAAGGTGTCCGAACGTCAGTGCATCTCCTGTTTCGTCGTCCACCCTCTGGCCATGTTCGACGACACGAACACCTGTTGCTACGACTGCGACTGACCTCCAGTCACACGCACCTCGCTACTGCCGAGTTACGTCGTCTGTCCTCAGTGAAGGCGCCCAGCCCCAGGCGCCCGATCAGATACGGGACCCCGGAGCCGGCACCGGGCACCACAAGCAGCGAGGCCGGCAGAAGCGAGCACGACGGCAGAATGAACGACAGCACCAAGGGCGCCTTCGACGCCTTCGACGAGGAACTCAGCCTCGACGACCGCGAGCGCAAGAGCGCCCAGAAGCGACACACCGAGATCACCGGACTCCTCGTGGCTACCGGCTTGGCCATCAGCACCTTCTTGCAGGGCAGCTTTGCCCGAAAGACGATGCTCAAGCCGCTCAAAGACGTCGACATGGTCATCCGGATGCACCCGAGCCTTGAGGGGATCCTGCGTAGCGCCGGTGGTCCCGCTCATGCAATGCGCCTGATTCGTGAGGCCATCGCCGACGAGTACCCCAACGCCCTGTTCGACGTGGACGACGCCCCCGCCCACGCCCTCCAGATCACCTTCCCCGACATCGACTTCACCTTCGACCTGGTCCCTGCGCTCGACGAGGACGGCAGCGAGATCGTCTACATCGCCGACCGGGAGA
The DNA here is from genome assembly GCF_041106355.1 of Streptomyces sp. BF23-19. Lineage (NCBI taxonomy): Bacteria > Bacillati > Actinomycetota > Actinomycetes > Kitasatosporales > Streptomycetaceae > Streptomyces > Streptomyces sp. BF23-19. The sequence continues at coordinate 23,364 of NZ_JBGBPT010000024.1, forward strand.
ACGACACCTGGGAGTGGTCAAACACTCGCACTCTCAACCGGATCATCAGCACCCGCAACCAGGCAACCGGCGGACGATTCGTCCGCCAGGCTCGCATGCTGAAGTCCTACAAGAAGAACCACCCGGTCCTCGACGGCACCTGTGGCCTGCTGTGGGAGGCCTTCGCCCACGAGGTCATCACCGGCCCGCTCGATCACTCCGAGGCCCTCGCCGTAGCCTTCGCCCATGCCGCCCAGGCAGTCACCCTCCCGATACTCGATCCCACCGGTGTCGACGACCTGACTGCCGACTGGACGACTGTCGAACGCAACTCCTACGCCACCGCTTTGGCCGATGCCGCCCGCCGAGCGGCCGAGGCGCGCCGCCTGGAGGAGGACGGCCAGCACGCCGCCGCGGTCGAGATCTGGCACGACCTAATCGGCGAACCGTTCCCTGAGGCCGAGGCCCAGACCGCCGCCGACGCGCTGCATGCTCTGGCAGCCGGCAGCGTCACCTCCACCGGACGCGCCGTCATCTCCTCGCGCGGCCAGCAGCCCGCCCGACCGGCGCGGTCATGGCGTGCCCGCTGAACCTGGTGCTCGCCGATCCCACCGCTGCCGCTGACCACCTGCTCCACGCCCGCACCATCTACGGCGTGGAGCAGGCCAGCGGTCGTGCTGGCCCCGGCGGAGCCGCACTGCTTGAGCTCACCCTGGGCCCGCTGCCAGCTCTGGAACGCGAGAACTACCCAACCGAACGCGTCCGCATCGTCATCCGCCCTGACCACACCGTCCACGCCTTCCCGCTCAACTCGGTCGGCCGGGCCTTCAAGCACCGCAACCCGCCTCCGCTGAGGGACCTGTGCCTGCAGTACCCAGGCGACGACGAGGCCCTGCGCTGGATCCCCGAAGACGGCCTGGAAGCGCTGGTCACCCTCGTCCACCGGCATCTGCTTTACGAAGAGGCTTGGCGTCGCTCCGGTACCTGGCCAACCGAAGACGCTCCGCATGGCCAACCCGCCCACGGCACCCATCCGCTACGCACCACCGAGACAAAACAGGAGGCTCGTAGATGGGCCCGACATCTCTCACCGCACCCGCAACGGCATCCACGCCGGTGATGGCAGTCCTAGCCCTCGTCCTGGGCTCCTCCGTCGTCGCGGGAATCCTTGGACACGTTCTCACCGGTCTGCGTGCTGGTGCCACGGTCCGCCGCGACCGCTACGCCGCCACCATGAAAGTCCTGGTCGCGCGTATCGAGTACCCCTACCGGATACGTCGGCGCACCAGTGACAGTCCCGAGGTCCTCAACACGATCGCAGTCGCCGGACATGACCTTCAGGAGACACTCGCAGAGAGCCGAGCCTGGATCTCGACGGAGAGCGTGATAATCGGCGAGGTCTTCGACAAATGCCTCGCTGGCCTTGATGCAGCCTTCAAGCAGGCTTGCAGCGACGCGTGGAACGCCGCGCCCGTCACGACCGCCGCTGAGATGAATCTGGGCAGCTTCGGGATGGGGAACCAACAGCACGCTGTCACCACGATGGAGCGCGCCCTCACCTACCGCTTCGGGCTCCGGCGCCTGATCCCCGCGTTCGTACTGAGACGTATCTTCAAGCGGCGTGGGCTGCTTCCCTAGGATCGTGAGTCGAGCTAGGCACATGCCATATCACGTGCATGAGCCCCGGGGATTTCGACTGGTACGCAATTCCTCCAGCTCCGCTTCCAGTTCCGAAGCTCGCTCAAAGAGCCAATATGCCAGGTTGAGCACGTCAATGGGCGCATGATCCGTCTTCTCTCTACTCAACCATCGATCCAGGATCAGCGAGACGAAGCCGGATAATTGCGCCAGGAAACCGATCGGATGCCCGCCCTCTACACCAATTGGAAGGTCTTTAGATATTTTCCTGACGACATCGACGGCATGAGTGTACCTAGTAATGAAGTCCGGATGCGTCTCCCCGGGTTCATTCGATGCGACCCAACTTTCGTCAATATGCGCCAGCGCAGTTAGAGCAATCACAGATCCTCCCGTAGCGCGATAGACTCGGGCCGGCGTAATTTCTCCAAGTAGAGCCCCAGACATCATGAGAAGGGCCAGCATATCGGCCTCCACCTCGTCTCTTTGCTCTACATTCAGGGACTCGCCCGGTGACGAGATCTCATACCGCGCCTTAATTTTCTGAAAATGCGCCAGATTTCGACTTGCCCGCGGGTACGCGTCGTCGGTATGCCCCAGCAGGTGGTGCGCAAGCTCGTGAGCAAGGACAAATTCCTCAATAGACCGGACAAGTTCGTGATAGGCCTCACGGCTGGCCGACACAGGAAGTTCACTTAAAAGCTCATGACCTGCAAAAATTTGCCGATTATCTCTCCACGAACCCCTTTCCCCATCAGCTACAAGGATGGGAGTGAATCCGCCGTCCCCAACCTCCTCCAGGATCATCATGAGTACACCTTCGTCTTCATCGGTGAAATCAACATCCGCACCTAGAGTGCGAATCATCTCGAAGTATTTGTAGTACAGAACGGAGTAAATCATTGCGGCGGAAGTAATGCCGTAATTCACCTCAATAACACCCACCTCCCCGGAACGCCACGCCTCCGCGTTGGCATGACCGTGCAGGTTCCTGCCAGCGAATAGCCTCCTAACCCTCGCTTTCCAATCCTCGGGCAGGCAGGAAATTAGCCCTTCCAGCAAGAGCTCAAGGTCGGGACAATTTGACCGATTAGGCTCCCATGCAAAATATTCCGCGAATCTCGGGTTAGATAGAACATCCAGCCTGCCCTGCGTTTCAAAAACCGTCTTCCAAAAGTTCTGCCGCGGCAGTTTCCGAACTTCATGAAACGTCTTGCAGGACTGCTTGAGATCGATCACCAAAACGCCCCCAGCTTCGAAAATTGGTGCGATTTATATCAATAGCTGCGGTGATTCTACGACGACACACAGCGAAAGCGCAGCGATATTTCAACCCCGAGACACCTACGCCATGCGACGACGAGCCCGGCCTCCTTCTCGCGGCGGCGCTCACCTAAGCCGTGCCACCCAGAACGTGCCGTAAGGCAGCACCTGGCCCGCCAGCAAGAGGATTATCCCGAGAGGCCGCTCGCAACCGGCGACAAGGGAGTCCGCCGTGGCGGACCATCTGCCGCGCCGGATGACAGCTGGTGACCGAATCGATCGTGCACCAGTTGTCCGGGGGTGGGGATCCAAGACGGTCGCAGGGGCGTGCCGACGCCGCGGGACGTTTCAATGCCCAGAGGGTGATGGCGGCCCAACGCAGCCGAGACACGAAGCCGGAGCTCGCCTTGCGGCGTGCTCTCCACGCATTGGGCTTCCGCTACCGCGTGCACCTGCCCATCCCTGGGATGCCGCGCCGCCGTGCTGACGTCACCTTCACGAGATGGCGGACTGCCGTGTTCGTCCAGGGGTGTTTCTGGCACGCGTGTCAGAAACACTTGCACGCTCCGAAGCACAACTCCGATTGGTGGCAGCAGAAGCTCCAAAACAACGTTCGCCGCGACGAGGAGACCGACACCCACCTCGTACTCCTGGGCTGGCTGCCGCTGCGCATCTGGGAGCACGAAAGCGTGGATGGCGCCGTCGGAAGGGTGACGGCTGCCCTCGCCGCCCGTGACCACCCTCTGGCCCTGCGGCTAGGGGTCCAGGACGTCATCAAGCCTGGCCTGGTGGGTCCCCCTGGCTCCCTCCTCGGGGCAGGTAAGGCCCCTCACGGGCGCGGTGAAGGGGAGCCTCTGAGGGCCGACTGCCTACCGGATCAGCTCCCGTCCTTGTCGTCCGAGTCCCGTACGTGAGGCGCTGCGGGTCCGTGCGGGTTTTGCAAGGTGTCCCAGAAGTGCGGACGTGGCGTATCGTCCTCGGCCGCTTCCTGCCAGCCTTGGATCCGTTCACCCTCGTCGCTCGCCGCCGCGCCCGGCATGAACGTGGCCGCATCCGCGTCGGTGGGCTGTGAGCCCTCGGGGGCTGGGAAGTGCGGCGACCAAGTCCCGGTGTTGTCCCCCTCACCTGAAGCCCTACCCTCCGGCCCCTCACCCCAGCCCTCGTCGGACGTAAGGAGGAGGGTCCGCCTGATCTCCTCGGCGGCCTCGTCCAGCCCGGCTGCCTCCAGGCTCCGCACCACACGGTGCACGAACACCGTGTACTCATCCATGTCCGACTTCAGGCCCACCGCCGCCAGCAACAGGAGCAGCCGGTCCGAAGCCCCCACTTCCTCCTCATGGTTGAACGCTCCTCCTCCCTGACTGTGCCCGTCCCACAGCGGGCCCCCGGCGGTCGCCTCGCTTCGCGCACCCACGGGCGGGACGAGCAGGTGACGGAAGAGCTCGGGCACCTCCTCGTCGTTGGCCGCCGCCGCGATCTGGGCGAGCGGGCCGATCATGTCGACCGCCTTCTCGATCTCGTTCTCGTGTCGGGCCAGCCACCACACCACCGCGCTGCCCGCACTCTTGAGCACGTCGTCACCGAGGTAGCGCCGCTTGTTGCGCTCGTGATGACGCTCGTACTCCCAGACCTCCTCGTCCTTGCGAAGGTCGTTCAACTTCCGTAGGCGCTCGCGATCAGCGGGGGCGAGGGTCAGCGTCACATCCGCTGCCAGGGCCTTAACCCGTCCGCTCCGGTCCGGGAGCGGGACGCCCAGCTCCCCCTCCAAGAGATACCGCGCGAAGCTCGCCCGACCGGGCTCCTCGTGGTGGACGACCGCCAAGGCCCGGCTGACGACCGAGGCCACGGCAAGGGCCGGGGAGGCGCCGTCAGAGTAGCCGTCGTGACCGGGAGCCGGCCTCCACCACACGGTTGCGGAGAAGAGGAAGTCGTAGCCGTCCGCCGAGCTCGGCAGCGCCGCGTCGACCACCCGCGTCTCCTCGTACGGCTGCTCCGACGGCGCCGCGGGCGGCTCGGGTTCCCTGGGCTCGTGCGAATCGACCGGCACGCTGCCACGGCCGGGGGCCATCATCACGAGCAGTAGGGAACCCGAGGCCGTGACCATGCACATGAAGCCCCACAGCCACGCCGACCAGTGCAGGAGGTTCCCGAGCGCAGCCGGTGCCAGGCCGCAGAGAGCGACGAACAGCAGGCTGGGAAAGCGGTGTTTCATCGTGCCTCTTCCGTGGTCCGTGGTCCGCCACCCGTACTCTGCGTGCGGGCGTACTGCGCGTGGTCGATGTGCCGCCAGAAGAGGGCGGCGACAGCCTCCCTCGACGGGTGGCGCGTGGGTCCCACCCAGTCGTAAGCGATGGCGTAGAGGCGGTGGAGAGCGACCGCGCGGCTGTGCGTCGCCCTGACCATCAAGCCCAGCGCCATCTCCCGCGTACTGTCGCCAGCCACTGCGTTCAGCCAGCTACTCGCCAGCAGGTTCCAGAGGTCCGTCGGCCGCTGCGAGAAGACCGCCTCCCAGCCCAGGAACAGGTCCGGCCATGGTGGCGGATCCGGTGCCCGAGCGCTGCTCAGCAGCTCGGTAAGCAGGCGGAGATGGGGATCCGTCTCGCGCGGCACCCGGCCCGTCCGCTCCCGCAGGCGGTCAATGAGCAGTCGGTAGAGCCGACGGTCGCGGCCGGCGAGGTCGAGGAGTGCCTCCCGCGCCTCACCCGCCGCCGCCCCTTTCCGTACGGCGAGGTGGTGGAGCCGCACCATCGCCTGATCAGGGTGCGTCGCGCCGAGGCTCTGGAGGCAGGCGTTGGTCAGGATGCGGGCGAGACCATCCGATAAGGGGCCGGACCTCGCGCACTCGTATATCCGCCTGCGGAACCAACCCCCGAACCTCTCGTGGCTAAGACCGAGTTCGAGGGCGGCCACAGCTCGCGGGTCGCGCGATGCTCCGGTTGCACGATCCGTCCAGCGCACCACCAGGTCGAAGAGGTGGTCGGGCCGACCGACGGCAAGAGACCGCTCGCCGAAGCGGACGACGGCGTTCACTCTGTCGTCGGTGGTCAGACCGTGTAGACCAGTGGCATGGCCGATCCAGTCCTTGAGCTCATCGCGCACCCCAGGGAAGTTCGCCCAGAAGTACGTCCGTACGGCGTCGGCGTATGCCAGCCGCCCGAAGCGCAGCCCTCCGTCAGCATCCCGCTCGATCCCGAGCGCCTCCAACCGCTCCCCGAAGTCCCTCCCCGCGAGCTCAGTAGTCGCCTCTTCCTCGTGCCTCACCGTCTTCATCAAGCCGTGCCACGCCTCGTAGACGGTGTCGGCATGGGCCTCCTCGAACACCGCCGTCGCAAGCAGCAGCGCCCGCTCGGACGCGGTGCGGACCGTCGTCACCTGCTTGCCCACTTCACCGGCACGATCAGTGACCGCGTGCATCGCCTGCTCGAGCCATCCCGCGAAATCGGCGCCGAACCGACCGTCTTCACGAGCGGACCTGATCAGCCCTGCAAGCCGCGCCAGTTCCCGCATGGGCGAGCGGTCACACAGGCGCTGGAGGTCGTCGCTCCGCAGGTCGGCGGAGCGGAAGGGCATGCGGTCCATGCGGAGGTACCGGGTGACGACGGCAACGCCCCGGGGGCGCCGCAGCGTCACCCTGTCCGGTTCGAGGTCCGGCGAATGGGCGTGATCCATGCCCGCCGGCAAGACGACGACCAAATGGGCCTTCGCCTCCTGGACCTGTGAACGACGCAGGGCCATGAGGCGCTGGGCCTTGGTGTACGCCTCCTCGTCGGCGATCCCAGAGAGGTCGAGGAGGAACCGGTCCCCCTCGTCGGGCGGGAGAGGACTCCCCTCCGTACCCGTGTCCGTGTCCTTGTCCGTGGCGGGAAGCTCCTCGAACCGGACGCCATCCTCGTCGGCGCCCTCGTCCTCACCGAGCCCGTGCAGCAGCATGATCGCCGCTGCGCGGCGGCCACTGCCGGGCGGCGCCTCCAGCAGCACCACCGACCCCGGCTTCTCCAGGCGTTCGGCAGCAACGCGGTAGCCCACCGGTCGAACGAACCGGTCGGCCAGGCGCTTCCGATCCTCACGGGCGACCCTGAGGGACTCGACCCCTCTACGGATCATCCAGTCCGCGCCGGCGCCGTAGAAGACGTACTGGTGCCCCTCACCGTTGTTCACCGGGCCGCGCGGATCATTGACGGTGACGCGGTCCTGCTCGGTCATCGTCCGTCGTCCGAGCGCCGACGCTCGCGCTCGATGCGCTGGTGGACCGTACCGCTGTTGTCGCCCGCCGTAAACTGGACCCCGGTGTTGTCACCCTGGAAGTGGGGCGCGTTGTACTGGTGTCCCCGACCGGTGTTCACCGGCCCCTGCGGCTCGTTGACAAAAGTGCCGGACAGGTCTCCATTGAGGTTTCCGATACCGCCTCGCACGCGTTGCTCGACATCGCGCGTCCGCATCCTGGTGTGCCCGGCGTCCTGGGCCGACTTCTTGCGGGGCTTCGCCTCTGCCCGCTCCCGCGCAGCGCGGAGGTCGCGGTCCACTGCGCCCAGCTCGGGCAGCAGTCGGCCGAGGGCGTCGCCGATCGCCGTCAGGTCCGACTCTGCGTTGCGGTGGTCGAACCGCCGGTACTGGCAGTCCGCCAGCTCCCGCAGATCGTCCGGGAGGACGGCGTGGTCGATCCGTGTGGCCTTTCCGACGAGCACTGGGATCACGAGAATCCCTCGGTCGAGCGCGGTCTGGATCTCACGACGGGTCCAGTCCTGGTCGCTTTCGAGGGCGGAGCGGCCGTCTTCCCCCTGTACTTCCGCCCAGCGCGGGCCGATCACGGCTAGGAGCGCCTCGCACTCCTCCACCGCCCTGACCAGTTCCGCTGGGAAGCGGTGTCCGAGCGCGATCGAGGTGCTGGCGAAAAAGATCCGCTCGCTGCCGAACCGCCGGGCTAACTCCCGAGCGATCATGGTCGCCACTGATTCCTCGTCGCCTGTGCGGTAGTTGACGAAGACGTTGGGCATGAAGGTTCCCTTCGTGGGAGGCAGACGGAAGACAGTGCCGAATGGGTACGAGTTCGGGTGCTGTGAACCGGGGCTTCGCGGCCCTGGTCCACCCGGGTGGTGAGGCCCCGACCGTGCGACGGCATGGCGTCCACGGGAGGGCCTACGGATGCGCACGGCCCGGCGGGGCACTGACCGCGGGCAACCCCGAGAAGCCGGGGCGCAGCGCGACGCATCAGGCGGGGACTGGAGGGTCTCGCCGGGGGTCGTCGGATCTGGAGGCACCCGGCAGTCCGGCGAGACGCGCGGCTCGAGCCCGTATCGGTCGTGGAGTCGTTGTCAGTCGTGCGCGGGGGCGAGCACCCGTGCCAGCGCCGGTTGCAGATCGTGTACGGCCCGGCTGCTCCGGAACCGGGAGAGTTCCCGCGCGAGACGCCGGACATCGCTGTTCACCGTCGCCGAGGGTACGGCCGGCATCACCGCCAAGAGCTCCCCGGCGATCGCGCACGCGCGTTCGACCTCTCCGGAGGCCGCGTGGGCCAAGGACCTGCGGAAGCCGTATCGGGCGCGGGTTCGCAGCGCGTGCGGCGGGAGGCGACGGCACTCCCGGTCAAGGACCTCGGCAGCGGCCTTGGGCCGACCGAGGTCGTACAGGCACCAGCCGGTCGTCATCGCCGCCGGATCGCTCACGTTGGTGGTGCCGATAACGGGGCCGGCGCCGCTGCGGGCGTCGTCACTGTCGAGCAGCTCCCGTGCCCTGTCGAGGCTGCGGAGGCAGTCGAGTTCGTCGCCGACTAGCGCGTGCCCCTGCGCCTCCCGCTGGGCCGCGAGTCCCCGGATGCGCGGCGGCAGTTTGTCACTCTGCGCCCGTCGGGCCAGGGCGACGGTGCTCGCGGCGTCCCCGCCGTAAAGCGTGACCAGGGCGCGGCGCACAAGCGCGTAGGAACCGAGGTACGGATCGCCCCCTGCGCGTGCCAGTCCGTCGGCCTCACCGGTCCAGCCGAGTGCCGCGGCGCTGTCTCCGGCCTCCTGGGCCATCCAGCCGGTGAACTCCGCAAACCGCGAGGCAAGCAGGAGCGCGGGGGCCCGAGTGGCGGACGGGGTGTCGGCGGCCAGCGCGGCGATCGTGCGCGTCTGGGCCTCCAGCAGGGGAAGCAAGACCTTTGGCGCGGTGGACTGGCCGAGCATTCGTAGCTGGTCGAACTGCGTGCGGAAGGAGGGAAGGAGGGGGTCGGTGGCAGAGAACGCCTGACCGCCGAGTTTCAGTCCGAGGTCGATCAGTGCTCCCGTACCCGCCGCGAGAACCTCCCGGCGCCCGACGAGCCACGGGCTCGGGGTGGCGGGGGTTTCGGTGGTGTCCGATTCGGTCTCGGGGCGGGCTGCCAGACGCTGCAACTCACCGTTCGCGCCGAGGAAAGCGTCGCACCGCCGGGCCAGCTCGGGGGACGCAGAACGCTCCCCGCGTTCGACTTTGCTGAGGTACCCCTTGTCGTAGTTGAGCGCCACGGAGAACTCGGTCAGAGTCAGTCCCGCATCCTGTCGTAAGCGACGAAGTTCTGGGCCGAAACGTGAAGTTGCACTCATTATTGGCCTCCCCTTGAATAGCGAACGTGAGGGTCGTAGCCCTTACGTGGAACTCTCGTTCACCGGTCGACACGAAGACCTATGGCGAACACCCGCCGTATCGGAGCCCCATCGCTTCGCATCCGAGAGCGAGTTTGACACGAGGCCTACCTTGAGGATCGAGGTTCGACGGTGTTGCCCGTTGCCTCTTACGCCCTCCGTTGTGCTCTGCCTGTTCCTTGCCGTGACCGGAGTCGATCGCGCTCGGGACAAATCGATCGAGAGTGACGGGGTAGGTGACTTCGCCCGATCACACCACCAAGAGCACCAAGTCGTTCGGTGCATGTGTCGATCAAGGAAGATGCCCCAATGGCCAGTGGCACGTGATCCGAGACCGAGACTGTCAAGGTGGTCAAGCCGCAGCAGGCGAAGGCGGTGGACAGCCGACTGACCGACGAGTGGGTCGGCCGCGGCCGGGTCGATGGCCTCCGGCTCACTGGTGAGAAGGGGGCGTCACCAGCAATCCGAAGCTGCTGCGGGAGTTCTGACTGCAGGGCGAGATCACTTCCTGCGCAGTGTTGATCGCGATACCGACTCCGCCACCAACCACCTCCGCCCGCCGCGCCGGAAGTGGGTCCTGCCTGGAGTTCCGCCACACCTTCCGCTGCGCGGGCGACGACTGCCCCAGCCACGACACGGCCCTCAGGGACTGGGAGGCCGGCGAGCCCTACCGGAAGTTCCTGCGCAAGTACGGTGAGGCCGACCTCCGCGAGCAGCTGCGTGAGCGGTGGTACGAGCGCACGTCCGCCCCGAACCGCGCCGTACACCTCTTCCTCGGCAACATCGCCGCCGACCCCAGGAGCGGGCGGCATCCAGGAGGGACCGTTCCCCTGCGAAGGGGCCGCCGCACCCGACCTCATGCACCGCCAAGCCGAAAGCAGCCGCCCCGCTCCTGCCTCGCAATCACTACTCCGCGTAGCCTGCCTTGACACGCGGATCGCGGGTCCCGACCAGCGGCACTCACCCTTCAAGGACCACCCCCGACGGGGAGAATCTGGGGAGAATGAAGCCTCGTTGGGGAGCGGCTGGGGAGAATCGACCGCATCAAAGGGCAGCACGGCGAAACGGCCGGAAAGACGGATCGGTGCAGACCAGGGGCTCTCTGCAGCCGGTTTCCGCAGGTCAGCGGTGTGAGGGTGACGACTTCAAGAAGATCTCCGCCTGGGCGGCCATCCTCTTCGCCCCCACGCTGGTCGGCACCATCTACGGCATGAACTTCGAGGACATGCCGGAACTGAAGTGGGCAGGCGGCTACCCCTTCGCAATCCTGCTGATGGCAGTGGTCTGCGTGAGCCTGTACGTCATCTTCAAGAAGCGCGACTGGCTGTAAGAGCCGTGGTGCGACCGATGGGCCCGACGTCATGTCGGGCCCATCGGTCGTTTCACGGCACACCCCCGGCGGGGTTCAGCGGCACAGGGCGGTGTCCACGGCGCGTTCGAGATTTCGCCGGCCCGCCTCGTCGGTGAGCTGCATGGTGACTGCGACGGTGGTGGCACGGCCGTCGTCGGTGGCGCCGCCCCGGGTCTCGTACCCCGGGAAGCTGCCGCCGTGGCCCCAGGAGAGACCGCCGCACGGCAGCGGCCTGCTGACGAGTCCGAGTCCGTAGCGGGCGGCGGGGCCGAAGGTCGCTTCGGCGGGGACGGTGGAACGCATCTGGGCGAGCTGGGCCGAGGGCAGGAGGTGGCCCGCCAGGAGTGCGCCGAAGAAGCGGTTGAGGTCGGAGTTGGTGGAGACCATCTGACCTGCCGCCCAGCCCCAGGAGGGGTCGATCTCCGTGATGTCGCGCAGCGGTCCGTCCGCCGGTTCCCGGTAGTAGCCGTGGGGGTGGGGCTCCCGAATACTCGCGTCACCGGGGGCGGGGAAGTAGGTGTGGCGCAGCCCGATGCGCTTGATGATGCGCCGGTCGATCTCCTCGGCGAGGGGGCGGCCGGTGACCTTCTGGACGATCAGGCCGGCCAGCACGTAGTTGGTGTTGCTGTACTTCCAACTCGTCCCGGGGTCGAACTCGGCCGGGTGCTGGAGGGCCGTGTCGAGCAGCTCGCGGGGGGAGTAGTACCGCACGTCGTCCCCGAGGTAGTCGCTGTAGTTGGGGAGTCCGCTGGTCTGCTGGAGGAGCTCGCGGACGGTGATCCGCCGTCCGTCGATCCCCTCTCCGCGGACGAGTTCGGGCAGGTAGGTGTCCACCATCGTGTCGAGGCCGATCCTCCCTTCGCCGACCAGCTGCAGGACGACGACCGCGACGAAGGTCTTGGTGTTGCTGCCGATCCGTACCTGGCCGTCCCTGGGCACCTTCGAGCCGGTGGCCAGGTCGCCGAACCCTGCGGTGTAGGTGCGGATGCGGCCGTCACGGTCCTGGACGCTCGCCAACGCGGCGGGCATACCGTCGTCGCGCACCAGCGCGTTCAAGCTCTGCTGGACGGCGTCCGGCCTGGCGGCGGAGACCGAGGGTGGGGCGAGGGCCCCCAGTGTCATGACGCCGATGACCAGCGCGGCCGCGGCGGGCAGGGCTCGTCGCCGCGTGCCCTGCTGCTGGCCCGGCAAGCGAAGCCCTTGCCGTGTCTGTCCACGCATGAGTCAACTCCTGAGGAATCGTCGGATCGTCGTTCGGGTCGCCGGGTAGCCGGATGCCCGCTTCATCCGCACAGGGCCCTGTCCACGGCGTCCATCACGTGCTGCGTGGCCGCCTCGTCCGACGGGATGCTCGTGACCGCGACGTTGGCCGCGCGACCGTCGTCGGTGACGCCGCCCCGGGTCTCGTACCCCGCGATGTCGCCGCCGTGGCCCCAGTAGACGCCGCCGCACGACAGCGGCCTGCTCGTGAGACCCAGCCCGTAGCGGAGGCCTGAGGTCCCGGCGGGGACCGTCGTGCGCATCTCGGCGAGCTGGGCCGCCGGGAGGAGGCGGCCGGCGAGGAGCGCGGTGAAGAAGCGGTTGAGGTCGGAGTTGGTGGAGATCAACTGGCCTGCGGCCCAGCCCCAGGAGGGGTCCATCTCCGTGAAGTCGCGCAGCGGTCCGTCCGCCGGGTTGCGGTGGTAGCCCTGGGGGTGCGGCTCTCGGATGGTCATCTCTCCGGGGGCGGGGAAGTAGGTGTGGCGCAGCCCGATGCGCTTGATGATGCGCCGGTCGATCTCCTCGGCGAGGGGGCGGCCGGTGACCTTCTGGACGATCAGGCCGGCCAGGATGTAGTTGGTGTTGCTGTATCCCCACGTCTCCCCCGGATCCGCGTCGGCCTTGTACCGGAGGGCGATGTCGAGCAGCTCGCGGGGTTCGAGGTACCGGTTCCTGATCTCGTCGTCGTCGACGTGCACGCCGTAGTCGGGGAGTCCGCTGGTGTGCTGCAGGAGCTGACGGACCGTGATGCGGCGTCCGTCGATCCCCTCTCCGCGGACGAGTCCGGGCAGGTAGGTGTCCACGGTGGCGTCGAGGCCGATCTTCCCTTCGCCGACCAACTGCAGGACGACGACCGCGACGAAGGTCTTGGTGTTGCTGCCGATCCGTACCTGGCCGTCCCTGGGCACCTTCGAGCCGGTGGCCAGGTCACCGAGCCCTGCGGTGTAGGTGCGGATGCGGCCGTCACGGTCCTGGACGCTCGCCAGCGCGGCGGGCATCCCGTCGTCGCGCACCAGCGCGTTCAAGCTCTGCTGGACGGCGTCCGGCCTGGCGGCGGCGGAGACCGAGGGCGGGGCGAAGGCGCCCAGTGTCATGACGCCGATGGCCACCGCGGCCGCGGCGGGCAGGGCCCGTCGCCGCGTGCCCTGCTGCCGCCGGGTCGGGGAAGGAAGGCCCTGCCGGGTCTGAGCTCGCATGAGTCAACTCCTGGGGAATCGTTCGGTCGGAGCACGAATCCTGGTTTCCAGGGCCCTCTGACCGCATCGCGGGAAGGCGGGAGAATTCGCTCCCCCGATCGGGGGAGGCTGCCGGTGGGCTGCCCGGCGATACTGGCGACCATGATCAGGGGAATTCGGCCGCTGTTACGCGGCTCCACGTATTCGGGTGTGCTGTTCGCCTATTGCGGCGCTCTGGCGAGCCTTCCGCTGCTGCCTTTCGCCCTGGTGCCGGCGCTGTCGTGGCAATCCGCTCCCGAGAGCGTGCAGATCGTCCTGGTCCTGCTGGTCTGGGCGGCACTGGTCGGCTTGGCCGGACTGGCGCGCCCTGTACGGCGGGCGCTGGTCGTATCCGCCCGCCGGCTGCTGCGGGTGCCGCTGCCGATTCCCGTGGCCGGTCGCCGGACCTCTGGTGCCCCCGGCCTCGACCACTGGCGGACCCCGCTCTGGCTGGTGCTGCACGTGGCACTGGGGTGGACGGGCGCCCTGGTGAGCGGCGTGCTGGTCATCGCGGGCCTGACCCTGCCGGGGGGCCGGCTCCGCTCCGAGATGGAGCTGAGTCTGTTCGGCTGGTCGGTACGGGCGGAGGGTGGCTGGGGCAGCTGGGCGGTGGCGCTCGGCTGCCTGCTGCTGGCGGCGGCCGTCTGCGTGGTGGTGACGAACGCTCTGCGGTGGCTGGCGCCGAAGCTGTTGGGGCCGTCGTCGGCCGAGCTGCTCGCGCTGGCGGCCGAGCGGGAACGGCTGCTGGCCGAACGCAACCGACTGGCCCACGAGTTGCACGACTCGATCGGGCACACACTGACCGCTGCCACGATCCAGGCCGCGGTGGCCGGCGAGGTGCTCACCGCCGACCCGGCGGCGGCGCGGGCCGCCATGCGCAGCATCGAGGAGTCGACGCGGGCCGCGCTGGAGGACTTGGACTACGTGCTCGGAGTGCTGCGCGAGGAACAGTCGGCAGCGGCCCCGACCCGGACCCTGGCCGACCTCCCCGAGCTGCTGGACCGCCTGCGGCACGCGGGCGCGGTAGTGGAACCGGAGCTGTCGGGCGAGCTGGCACAGGTCCAGGGGACGCTCTCCCGGGCGGCGTACCGGATCCTCCAGGAAGGGCTGACGAACGCGCTGCGCCACGGGGCGGGCGGCCCGATCGAGGTCCTGGTGGCTGCCGGGCCGGACGGACTGGATCTCACGGTGGTCAACCGGACCGGGGCACGGACGGGCCCGGGCCCGAGCACCTTCTCGACCTCCGGCCACGGTCTGCCCGGACTGGCCGAGCGCGTCAGGCTGCTGCACGGCGAATTCCAGGCCGGCCCGGACGGGACGCAGCACTGGCGGCTGGCCTGCCGGCTGCCGGCACGGGCGTCGGCGTGAGCGTCGGCGTGAGCGGATCCGACGCGGGCGAGGGCACGGCCCTACCTTCCGTCACCGGCCCCTGCGTCACCCTCCTGATCGCGGACGACGACGAGGTCACCCGCAGCGGCTTGCGCATGCTGCTCGCCGCGCAGCCGGGGATCACGGTGGTCGGCGAGGCCGCCGACGGCGTCGAGGCGGTCGAACGGGCGAGGATCCTGCGACCGGACGTGGTTCTGATGGACGTCCGGATGCCGCGTCTCAACGGGATCGAGGCCACCCGCCAACTCGTTGCCGAAGCGGTCGAACCGCCGAAGGTCGTGGTGATCACCACCTTCGAGAATGACGGCTACGTCACTGCCGCCCTCAGCGCGGGCGCCAGCGGCTTCGTCCTCAAGCGCCTCCCGGTCCGCCGGATCGCCGAGGCGGTACGGGTGGTGGCGGCGGGCGAAGCGGTACTTTTCCCGGCCGCACTGGGCCGCATGGTCGCCCCCCGCCCTCTGGGCTCCGCGGAGGCCCTGCCGCGGGCCGCCCTGACCGGCCGGGAGGAGGAGGTGCTGCGCCTGGTGGCCACCGGGCTCTCCAATCCGGAGATCGCGGAGGCCCTCACGGTGAGCCTGGAGACGGTCAAGACGCACGTCGGAAATGTGCTGACCAAGCTCGGCGCGCAGAACCGGACCCATGCGGTGGTGATCGCGTACGAGTCCGGCCTGGTGGTCCCGGGCTTCGCCGGCTGACCGGCTTCAGTACGGGCCACGCCGCAGCTCCGCCCTGCGGTCCACGGTGCCGCGCTCTCCGGATCGCCCTCCAAGACGCGGATGTCCACGGTCACGACGTACGTCGCTGCCACTACATTGCGTAGCCCGCCCCTCCACACACTGCTCCACGTCTACAGCAACCCTGACGGCGATCGGTGTCTGCGTCACCGGCGACCTGCCTGCCTGGCACAGGCGCTACTCGTCTTCGGCGGCCGTGATCTGTTCGAGGACCGCTGTGTAACGGGATCGCCTGTCGGGACGGGCGTGGACGGCGGCGTGTGTGAGCGTGGGGATCGCCCGCTCGCCCATGCCGATGAGCCCCTTGGCCGCTGTCCTGCGGACGACGGGATGGGGGTGCTCCAGCATTCCGGTCAAGGCGGGCAGCGCGGGCGCCCAGTTCGCGTGACAGAGAGTCCGGATCGCCGTGCGCACCAGGTCCGGCAGGGGGTCGTCCAGCAGGATCGACGTGTGGTGCAGGTAGGTCTGCCGGTCCAGCATGGCCCGCGAGGTCCGGTGGGCGTGGAGGCGGACCTTGGGCTTGGGATGACGCAGCAGCTCACCGATCAGGTCCCGCAGCCGGGGGTCCCGATCCGGGTCCGGGCCACGGTGTCCCTCGACCAGTCGCGCGAGCGCTTGGCGTACCCGCACCAGGTCGCCGGTACGGGCCTGGTCCAACAGCTGCTGCCGGGACGGGGGTTGCGACGCCTCTGTCGGCATGTCCGGTGCAGGGTCACGGAGCCTTGCCAGCGATGCGGCGTCCTGCCGTGCGGCGTCCGGGCGACGCAGCGGACCCTCGACGAGGAGCAGCGAGTCCGCGAGGTCGTCGCGTCCTTCCGCACGCAGTCGGCGGCGGATCCGCGTCAGCGCGGGGGTGCGCAGCAAAGGTCGCCCGCGGAGCAGGTCGAGGAACCCCCAGGCTCCGGCGTCGAGCCGCTCTCCGAGATGCTCCGCCAATACGTCGACGGGGACCCGGCCCAGTGCCCGCCCGGCTGCGGAACCGGCGGGCGGCGGCTCGTGCTCCCACCATTCCAGCAGGAGCGGGACCAGCGGTTCCAGGTCACGCGGGTCGAGCCGGCCGGCCACGAGAGCGACCCGATCGCGCAGGATGTCGTCCGCGCGGAGTTCCGTCTCGCCGATGGCGTTCAGCGTGCGGGCCAGGTCGACACCGACAGGTACGTCGATGCGGCCGCGCAGGAACGCCCGGAGCACGGGAAGCCTGGCCTCGGGCTCGGGCCACTCCAAGAGCGCCCGGGCCGCAGTGTGCCGGTGCTCCGCGGCGGATGCCCGCACCATGGCGAGCAGGCGCTCCCGTAGCGCGGTCGAACGAGGCTGGTCGAGGTCGGCGATGTGCACGCTCCGCGGCGCGTGCACCTGAGCCTGCGCCTGCGCCTGCGTGGTCTCGGCGATGGTCCAGGGGGGTGCGTCGAGCGGTTGGATGTCCGTCATCCAGTCGATGAGGGCGGGTCGGACCTCGGGACCGGCGCAGGCGTAGACATCGATCAGTGCGCCGAGGCGGTCCCGGGAGCCCGGGACGCCCTCGTGCGGCGCGCGGATTCGGCGGAATCGCTCCAGGGCGCTCGGCGTGCGCACGGCCGCGTCCAGCGCGGCTCGCCACGCCTCGGCCTCGGCAGGCGAGGGTGGCGCAGGGGGCTGCGGGGCGGCGAACGCCTCCCGCAGCACAGCGGTCTCGGCCTGCCAGGGGTCGGCGCCCCGTCGGGCCGAAGCGAGTGCCCGCTCGAGGTCGGCGCGGACCAGCACCGCGTCGAGGGCGCGGAGCAGCGTCGGTACGGACCGACTCCCGGGACCGGGGGGCAGCGCGCGTACCGCGTCGACGACTGCCGGTTTCAGAGCCGCCGGCAGGGTCGGCGCGACCGCTTCGAGTACCGCGACGAGGTCGTGCCGGTCTCCGTCCGAGGCCTCGGCGAGCCCGTCGAGGAGAACCCCCGTGCACCGGGCGAAGGCCGTCAGTTCCTCGGTCGTCCAGGGTGCGGGGCAGAGGCGCAGGACGAGGCGCAGGACGCGAGTTCGGGCGGCGGGTTCGGAGCCGGCCAGCCGAAGCCAGTCCGCCAGCATGGGCCGCAGCACCCGCAGCTGCGTGGGGTGCGTCTGCTGATGCCGTGCGGCCACGCGTAGCGCGACCGACGGGTTCCAGCCCTGCGCCGTCAGCGACCTCACATCCAGGTCTGCCGCGATGTCCGCCGCCGGCCCCGGCGCGGCGGGCGGGGTGATCCCGTGCGTGCGCATGGCCGTGGTCAGCTGGTCGATCGTCCCGGAAGCGAGGCCGACCCGGCCGGCCGCCACCAGGGTGAGCAGGGTCGGCGCGACCCGTGATGCCTGGTCGTCCAGTGCGAGGACCGAACGCGCTGGCAGTGTGCGGTCGAGGCCCACCAGCAGCAGTTCACGGGTGCGGCCGTCCTCGCTGTGTTCGGCGGCGGCGAGGACGGTCGCCGGGTACGCCTCGCCGAGAATGGCGCGCAGTGCCTCGACGAGCGAGCCGCGCAGGCCCGGATTGTCGTGACGCCCGAGCCAGAAGAGCAGTGCCGGTACGGTCGTGGGCGTCCCCACGCGGACCAGCACCTCGGCGGCGGTCTTCTTGATGTTCATGTTCGGATGGTCGAGACAGGCGGCGATCGCGGTGGAGGCCCAGCGGGCCCGCGCGTGGCCGAGTGCGAGCAGCGCCTGCCGGACGGTCTGGACGTCCTCGGCGGCGGTCAGCGCGATCAAGGTGGCCGACAACGCCTGCGCGTCGTCCCCGGTGGCGTCGCGGGCGAGCAACGCGATCACGTGCTTGCGCACGTGCCGGTCACGGTCCCGCAGCAGGCGGTGCACGCGCATCCGGGTACGCGCGTAGGGGGCTCGGAGCAGGAGTTCGAGCAGGATCGCCCGCTCGCCGCTCGACAGTCCGGGCCGGTCCAGCAGATCCAGGCCCATGGTCGCGACGAGTACGTCTCCGGCCTCGCGTGCGGTCGCCGCGTCGAGCAGGCAGGACGGCCTGATCCGTCCCCGCTCGTGGAGACGACGGCCCAGGTCGTGCACGGCATCGAGGATCTCCTGGGGCACCGCCGGCTCCCCGCCGGGCCGGCCGCCTTCGCCTCGCGGGGAGGCTCCGCCCGGTTCCCAGGACGCCGCCAGCTCGGCCACGATGCCCAGGAGCAGGTCCGCGATGACCGGCAGCGTGCCGGCGCCGCCGTGGGCGGCCAGTCTGCACAACGCCGCCACCGGCTTGTTCGGGTCCAGGTGGGAACTCAGCAGGGCCAGTTCCTGCTCGTCCGGGCCACCGAGATCCGTCGCGATGCGGGTCGGCAGGTCGGCGGGATCGAGACGGACGAGGATGGCACGTCGCTGTGACGGATCGTGGGTCAGATGCCACAGCAGCTCGAGGGCGTGGTTCCGCACCGCGCGGAGGTGCGGCGCGATCACGCCCACGCTCTCCGCCGTGGCAAGACCGAGCCCTTCGCTCAACGCTGTCGTGGTCCGGTGCCCGCCGATGGCCTCCAGCGCGTCCAGGGCCGCCGCTGGATGGGACGGCAGGAGAGCGAGCACAGCGTCTTCGGCATCCGCGTGGCGCAGTGCGCGGATCGCGTCGAGAAACGGACCCGGGAGGGGAGTCGACGGAAGAAGCCGTGTGATCGTGTCCCCGATCGGCAGCTCCTGCGCCCCCTGCTCGGCCAGGGCGACCAGCAGCGCGAGCCGCCGCGGCCAGCTCGGATCGTCCGCGTCCGTATCCACCAGCGCACGGAACATCACCTGTCGGCAGGTGAACAGGATCGTCGCGATCTCGTGGGGCGCGATCGAGTGATCGGCCAGCGCCAGGCGGATGATGGAGGGTACGTGCGGTTCGTCCGGGAAGTGCCCGCGCCGGTGGAGGCCGCGCAGGCATGCCACCGCCGGCACACCGAACAGCAAAGGGTCCCGTGCGGCGATGGTCGTCAATGCGCCGATGTCGCCGCGGTCCGCCAGGTCGCCGAGCAGTTCCATCCCGCGCCGACGAAGGCCCGGCGGCAGATCCGGATCGTCGATGACCTGTCGCAGCAGGTCGCGGTGCCCGTGGTGGGCGGCGGCCGTGATCGCGGCTTCGGCCACCTCGGGCCGTGTGAGCACCGAGTCCGCGGCGAGCAGCGGAGACAGCCGTGCCGACGGCAGGGGGTCCGATCCCGCCCACGGCTCGGCGAGTTCAGCCACTGCGGCAGCGACGACGGCTGTGCTGTCGACACCGAGCAGGCCGACCGCGCACGCGCGGACCCGTGCGGGAGCCAGCAGACCGGCGTGCAACCCCTGCCGGGCCAGCCGCAGGGCCGCGGCCTGCAAGACCGGGTCGCCGCTGCCCGCCAGCTCGTTCACGAGTTGATCGGGCCGGTGCGCGCGGGTGACGGTCATTCCCTGCACGGCCTGGTAGAGCAGTTCGCCGGGACGCTCCGTCCGGATCACCGTCGGCTCGTTCAGGACCTCGGCGCGCAGCCAGGCGATCTGCACGCGTACCGGCAGGTCGACGGTACGCCACGACGGCTTGCGGAGCCCCTGGCGGTACGGCCCCAGTCGTTCATGGAGCCGTGCCAGGACGAGCGCCTCCTCCGGCGGCCCCTGGACTGCCACCGGCAGCAGCCTCGCGAGTTCGGCCGTCTCGGTCCCGTCGCCCGTACGGCCCGACGTGACGCGCTCGGTCAGGAGGACCAACCCCAGATACCGCACGCGGGAATCGTCGTGCCGGACGAGGAGTCCGAAGACGGCCGGCGGGCAGAGCCGCGCGTCGAGACGGCCGGTCAACCAGCCGACGTCGGCTCGGCGCACCGCATCGTGGAAGGCCTTGTCCGCCGGCGTGATCATCGTCGGATGCTAACGGGGACGTTCCCGGCCCCACCAGCGAGATTCGTCCGATGCCTCGCGCACCGCGTCGATGCGCAGGCCTCGCCGCCTCGCCGTCTTCGCCGCCCGACCCGCCCCCGGCCGGTGCCGGGCCGGTGCCGGGCCGAGGAAAGCTCGGACAGGACACTTGGCCGTTCTGGTTGAATCGGTGACGGCGTCCGGATGATCATTGCGCGCATGACTACCGTATCCGCGGCGCTCGACGTCTCATGCCTGCCCGACCACGCGCACGACTGGGCCCTGGTGGATGTCGAGACGTCCGGACTGATCGCACGGCGCGACCGGATCCTCTCGATCGCGGTGCTGACCTTCGGGCCGGACGGCGCGCCGACCGGTGATTTCACCACCCTGGTGAACCCCGGCTGCGATCCGGGCCCCGTGCACATCCACGGGCTCACCGCGGAACGGCTGCAGGGCGCCCCCACCTTCGACCAGGTCGCGGGGCAGATCGGCGCGCTCCTGCAGGACCGGGTCCTGGTGGCCCACAACGCACAGTTCGACTACGACTTCCTGGCCCACGAGTTCGCCCGCGCCGGGCTCCACCTGCCCGTCGCTCAGCGCCTGTGCACCCTGGCCTTGAACCGACGGGTGGAGCCGCCCACCGCCGACCTCAGCCTGGCCTCCCTGGCCGCTCACTACGGCGTAGCTCAGACCAGGGCCCATGACGCGCTCGACGACACCCGGGTCCTCGCGGGGATCTTCCGCGCCTCGCTCGCCGAAGCGGTACGGCTGGACCTGCCGCTCCCCCTGGTGTCCTGCCCACCTCGGCAGGACCCGCGGTTCGCACCGAAACTGCCGAAGACCCCGTGCGCCTACCGGAACCCGGGCCGACCGAAGCCTGGCAACCCGCTCGTCCAGGGGATGAAGATCGCCGTGACGGGTGAGACGGAAGTCGCCCGGGCCGAACTGGTCGCCCGGTCGGTCGCGAGCGGCCTGAACGTGATGACGTCGGTCAGCCGTCACACCAGCGTCCTCGTCACCAACGACGCGAACGCGCTCTCGGCGAAGGCCCGTCGGGCGGTCGCCGAGGGGGTCACCGTCCTCGACGAGCACGCGTTCCTCACCCTGCTGGCGGACGTGCGTCCCGGAACGCCCCACGAGAAGCATGCGCCGCAAGCGCCCGTCGCCCCGCAGCCTCCTGCCGCGCAGCCTCCTGCCGCGGTGCCGCGGCAGGCCGAGCCCAGGCAGGCCGAGCCCAGGCCCGCCGCGAAGCCGTTCGGGCGGCGAAGGGTCCTGGTGCTGGGCGGCACCCACGAGGAGGCGGCCGCCTCCCGAGCCCGTGTCGTGGAGATGGGCGGGGCTGCCGCGATCAACCTGTCGGCGAGCGTCACCGACATCGTGCTCCTGCCCGGCGGCGAGGACGATCGCCGCATGGTGCGCATCACCTCCCTGGGACTACCGGTCCACGACCCCGCGTGGCTCGGGACGTCGGCCCCCGAGCCGGTGGACTCCCACCTCGGAGCCGGCGCGTCGACCGAGGTCCTCCCCCGTGGCGGAGTCCTCGATCTTCCTGCCCTCCCCACCGCCGGCCGCTGGCACGTCGGTGCCTCCTGGGCACGGCGGACGGACTGCGAGATCGACGTGGTCGCCTTCGTCCTCGACGAGGACGAGCAGGTCTCCTGTGACGAGGACTTCGTCTTCTACGGCGCACCGGAAAGCCCGGACGGAGCCATTCGGCTCCTGTGCGACGGCCCGACCGAGCAGACCGTCACCATCGATCTCGCCTCGCTTCCCCCTGCCGCCCACAGGATCGCGATCGCCGCCGCCATCGACGGTACGGCCACGTTCGGAGACGTCGGGGCGCTCCAGATCAGCCTCACGCCCGGCAGCGACGCGCAGGTCACGGCGCAGGCCGCCCTCGACGGCACCACCAGCGAACGGACCCTCCTGCTCGCCGAGATCTATCGTCGGGGCGCGCAGTGGCGCTTCCGCGCCGTCGGGCAGGGCTACGACCACGGTCTCGAGGCACTCGTGCGCGGGTACGGGATCGAGGTCGCGTAGCGCCTGGTCGGCCGGACCGCGGTCATCATCGGTCCGGCCGTGCCCGCGCTCCGCGGGAGCGGTCGGCGCGATTGGCGCGATTGGCTCGAACTGCTCGGTCGGTCGGCCGGGGCCGGCCCTCAGCAGTTCGGGACCCAGGCGTGGGAGCGCGGCCGGACGGTGCCGCTCAGGTCGGTCCTCGTACCCACCTTCACGCAGCCCAGCAGCCCCTGCTGGGCCGCCCGGCCGAAGTAGACGACGTCGACCTTGGAGGCCCCCTCGGTGAGGTCGAACCCGTTGTTGAAGACGGAACGGGGCGCGCTGCGGGCCGTCCACGGGCAGGGGGCCGGGCCCTCGATCCAGTCGGCGCCGCCGTCGACCCAGGAGCACATCTCGCCGCGGCCGTCCTCCTCCGAGAAGAAGCAGACCGCTCCGCGCCAGCACCGGTCGTACCCCGACGCCCCGGCGGTGTCCCCGAGGTGGAACAGGCCCGAGGCCCAGAGGGCGCCCAGGCCGGCGAGCGCCGCCGTCCCGGCCGCGATCAGCGCGCGGCGCCGCCGGGGTGGTGGGGGAACCCGTGGGGCCGGTGGGGCGGGCGGCGAGGCTGCGGGCGCCCGCTCGGCCGCCGCTGCCTCCGCCCTCCGGAGCAGCGACGCGGCGGTGTGCGCGGCCCGGTCCTCGTGTCTTCGGGCCAGGCAGTCGCGGACGATGTCCCGCCAGTGCTCCGGCAGTTCCGGGGACAGGCGCAGCTCCTCCTCGCCCCTGGCGTAGCGCAGCGCGGCGTCCCGGCGGGCGGCGGGGGTGCCGCCGGGCAGCGGCAGTGCGCCGGTCAGGACGACGTGGGCGAGGACCCCGAAGGCCCAGATGTCGGCCGTCGGGCGGATCTTCGTACCGCGTTCGCCGACCTCCGACCAGAGCAGGTCCGGTGGGGTGTAGTCGGGCGTGGCGAAGGCCGGGGAGTATGCGTGGGTGCCTTCCAGCTCGGCGGCCATGTTGAAGTCGCCCAGCCGCGCCGTGCCGTCGGCCATCAGCAGCACGTTGCCCGGCTTGAGGTCGCCGTGCACCCAGCCGGCCCGGTGCAGTTGGTCGAGGCCCTCGCAGACCTGGGCGAGCAGGGCCGGTCCGGTCCGCGGCACTCCGTCGGCCAGCAGGGAGTCCAGGGAGCCCGCCGCCTCCTCCAGGACGAGGACGGTGGCGCCGTCGAGTTCGGGCCGGCCGGGGTCGTCGACCGTGAGCACCTCGTACAGCCGGATCAGCCGGGGTGTGCGCACCCGGCGCAGTACCTCGGTCTCGCGCTCGGCGAGCTCGCGCAGGTGCCGTAACTGGCGCGGGGTACGGGTACCGGTCGGCAGGACCTTGAGCGCGGCCCGCCCGGGCAGCCCCGGCTCGGGTTCGGCGCGCAGGGCGGCGTACACGCTGCCGAAGGCGCCGGCCCCCAGCAGGTGCCCGACCACCCAGGGGCCGACCCGGTAGCCGGCGGGGACGGTGAGTGCGCCGGGGTGCCCGGCTCTCCCGGTCAGCGGGCGGTACCGGTCGGGGCGGCCGGCAGGGCCGCCAGGTCCTGCTCGCGCACGAGGTCGAAGCGCAGGGCCAAGGAGACCAGGGTCTCCTTCTTGCCGACCAGCCGCGGCCCCGGATCCACGGTGTCGGGGCCGGGCTTGAGGCGCAGTTTGACCGCGAGGTAGTCGATGTTCCACTGCACGGCGGCGCGGTTGGCCGCGGGCCAGGACGGCTTCAGCCGTTCGACCACCTGCTCGACGGTGGGCAGGGGCGCGTGCGGTTCGCCGCGCAGCCTCGGCTCGCAGAGCGCGGTGAGGACCAGGAAGTACCGGCTGGAGCGGTCGAGCGGGAAGGGGACCACGGTCGGCTCCCCGTCGGGCTCGCCGGGGGCGTCCCGGTCGGCGTAGTCGTGGCGCGGCGCCCAGATGTCCAGGGTGAGCAGTTCGGAGCCGGCGGGCAGGACGAGCCGGGCGAATTCGAACGGGACCGGTGCGTCCAGCCGGCCGGGGCCTATCTTGATGTGCTCGCCGGCGCCCTCGGGGTTCTCGACCACGTACGTGGCCGAGCGGGAGTAGTTGCTGAGCGACCAGTACGTGGCGGTGGCGGTGATCTCCCCCGCCGAACGCGAGACGCCGGCGTGCGGGACCCGCAGGGTGTGCGGGCCGCCCCCGCCTCCGGAGGCGCCGTACGGGTGAGAGACGGGCTCACGGCCGAACCGGAGGGTCTGCCCCGGTGCCAGGCGGATCTGTGCGGTCGGGGACATGGTGGGCCCCGGAACCACGATGATGCTGTTCACGCTGCTTCCTTCCCCGGAGGTGCAGGGGAAGGCTAGCCGGCGGAATCAATCGTTCCCACAACAATGGCCTGTCTTCAGCACTCCCCGCGCCACTGGAAGCGCTCGATCGTCCGGCCCCCGGCGGGGAGGTTCCCGCGTCCCTCGTCCCAGCCGCGGTGCAGGCAGGCGCCGCCGCCCTCCCGGAAGTACACCTGCACGTGGTCGTAACCCGGCTGCGGCGTGCCGTTGTTGAAGAAGGACCGGCGCAACCCGCACGTGCTCCGGGGCTCGTCGACGGCGGAACGGCAGACGGTGCCGGTGCCGTCGGCCCCCGAATAGAAGCAGACGTGGCCGGGCGGGCAGTCCTGCCAGGCCGGGGGCGGGGTGCCGGCGCAGTTGCGGCTGGTGACGCTCGGCCACTCCTTCGCGGTGCCCGAGTACTCGATCCCGTCGAAGTGGGCCGGGACGCGGTGGCTCTCGTCGGTGAAGTCGCCGGAGGCCAGGTAGCGCTGCTCGTAGTGCAGGTGGGACCACTGGGAGGCACCCGTGGTACCGATCCGGCCGATCCGCGTGGACGGCTGGACGGGGTCACCCTTCTTGACGTAGGTCGCCGGGTCGTCCTTCAGGTGGTAGTACGCCGTGAACCAGCCGTTGCCGTGGTTGATCTGGATGGTGTTGCCCGAGCCGTCGGTCCAGTACGTGGCGGACACCGTGCCGGCGGCGGACGCCAGGACGGGCAGGGCGTCGGAGCCGGTGTTGCCCTCCACCACCATGTCCAGCGCGGGGTTGTGGCCCCAGGTGTTCAGCTGCCAGGTGGTCCCGCACGGGAACGGCAGCTGGAAGGGCGGCTTCGCCGCCACGGAGGCGGCGTCGGGGGCGGAGGCAGAGGTTGAGGCGGGCGCGGGCGTACCCGCCAGCACCAGTCCCGCCAAGCACATCAGCACCACCGCCCACAGCCTGCTCGGATACCGCAGCACGTCTTCCCCTCCCGGCCCCTGTGGACGGCGCCCGGACGGGCGGTCCCCCGCGTCATGCTGGGGTCGGGGGCCGGGCCGCGCCACCTCGTAGCTACGAGGGTGGGGTGCGGGCGACGGCGCCGCCGGGCCGAAAGGGACGGCCTACGGCTCGATGAGCCCGACCCGGATCGCGTACCGGGTCAGTTCCAGCCGGTCGCGCATCCCCAGCTTCTGGAGCAGGTTGGCCCGGTGGCGCTCCACGGTCTTGGCGCTGATGACCAGGAGGTCGCCGATCTCCTTCGAGGAGTGGCCTTCCGCGACGAGCTTGAGGATCTCCTCCTCGCGCTCGGTGATCGCCCGGGCGGGCAGCGGGTCGCCCTGGCGGGCCCGGTCGAGGTAGTTGCGGATGAGGGTGGTCTCGGCCCCGGGATAGATGAACGGCTCGTCCCGGATCGCCGCCCGGCACGCCTCGACCAGGTCGCGGTCGGCGACCGACTTGGGGACGTAGCCGGCGGCCCCGGCCTTGAGCGCCTCGAAGAAGTACTGCTCGTTGTCGTACATGGTCAGGATGAGGATGCGCAGTTCCGGCCGCAGCCGGGAGAGTTCCCGGGCGGCCTGCAGCCCGGTCATCCGGGGCATCGCCACGTCGAGGACGGCGAGGTCCACCTCCCCGGTACGGGCCAGGGCGACGGCCTCCGCTCCGTCCCCGGCCTCGGCGACCACCGTCAGGTCCGCCTCGGCGTCGAGGATGAGCCGGACCCCGCGCCGTACGAGGGCGTGGTCGTCGGCGAGCAGGACACGGGTCGGCGGCCGTTCAGGATCGGTCAACGGTTCCCCTCCGTGCTCGCGGCGGCGGCCGTGGCCACGGCCGGCACGTCCAGCCGTACGTCGGTGCCGCCCCGCGGGCCGCTCCCGATGGCGAGGTCGGCGCCGATCAGCAGGGCCCGTTCCCGCATGCCCTGGATCCCCGCGCCCTCACCGACGGCGCCGATGCCCCGGCCGTCGTCGCGGACCAGGAGCCGGACCGCCCCGTCGGGCCGGCCCGACAGGTGCACCTCGACCTCGCTCGCGCCCGCGTGCCGGGCGGCGTTGGTCAGGGCCTCCTGGGCGACCCGGTAGACGACGAGTTCGGCCGCCTCGTCCAGCGGGGGGACGTGGGGGCCGATGACGTGCCGCACGGTCAGCGAGCCGCTGGTGAACTCGGCCGTCAGCGCGCGCACGGCACTGTGCAGCCCGAGCTCCTCCAGGACTCCCGGGCGCAGCCTGCGGGCGATGCGGCGGATCTCGTCCAGGCTGGTGCGGGTCGTCTCCTGCGCCTGGCGGAGTTCCTCCCGCAAGGGCGCCGGGGCGCGGTCGGCGGCGTGCTTGAGCTGGAGCAGTACCGCGGTGAGGGTCTGGCCGACCTCGTCGTGCAGTTCCTGGGCGATGCGCCGCCGTTCGGCTTCCTGGGCGGAGAGGGCGCGGGCGCTGCTGCCGGCCCGCTCGGCCTCCAGGCGGCCCAGCATGGCGTTGAAGGAGGTGGTCAGCTCGGCCACTTCGGCGGGGCCCTCCACCCGTGCCCGGCCGCCGGGGCGCAGCAAGTCGACCGCGCTCATCGCGCGGGTCAGCCGGCCGAGCGGTGCCAGGCCGATCCGGAGCAGGGCGGCGTCGGCGATGAGCATGGCGGCCAGCCCGGCGAGCAGCACCACGGCCTCGCCGAAGAGGACCGGGGTGGAGACGGTGACCGGGCCGAGCAGCAACAGGACGGCGGTGACGAGGACGGCCGCGTTGAGCAGGAAGATCCGCCAGTACAGCGACACGGGCGTCCTTCCTCTCGTTCCGGGGTCCGCCGCTCCGGCGGACCGCTCGCTTCCACTATCCCCGCCGATGCACTCCCACACCTGCGGTGACCTGCGGTGGGACCGGTGTCCCCGCCTCAGCCTGTCGTGTGCCGGGGGGCTTGTCCATCCGTGCCGACACCCATATCCGGCCCCCCGCGCGAGGTGGCACCATGAGCCCGCGCGGCAGCCGGAACCTGTCTTCCGTCGGGCCGCGCCGCACCACCGTCGAACACGAAGCAAGGGGGGACAGAGCTGTGCCCGCTCCACGGATGAGCACCACGCCACTGCCCGGCATCGGGGTCCAGTACGACCTCACCACCCGCGAGCGGCGCCACCTGTCGGTGATCGCCCACCGCGACGGCACCCGTACGGTGAACGTCTACCGTGCGGACGATCCCGACGCGTGCGCCCAGTCGCTGCACCTGTCCGGGGCGGAGACCGACGCGCTGATCGACGCCCTGATGCCCGCGCACCACAGCCCCAACCTGCTGCACACGACCGACCTCGGGCTGGTCGCCGAGCGCATCGAGCTGTCCGCGCACTCGTACTGGAACGGTCGGCTGCTGGGCGAGACCCGGATGCGGACGGAGACCGGGGTCTCGATCGTGGCGGTCCTGCGGCGGGCCGAGGCCCGGCCCTCCCCCGCGCCCGACTTCCGCCTCGCGGGCGGGGACACGCTCATCGTGATCGGCACCCGCGAGGGCGTCGACGCGGCCGCCTCCATACTCGGACGGGAGTGATCGCCTGTGCATTCCGCCGTCTTCCTGATCGAGTTCGGTGCCATCATCCTGGGCCTGGGCCTGCTGGGCAGGCTCGCCGGCCGCTTCCGCTTCTCCCCGATTCCCCTGTACCTGCTGGCGGGTCTCGCCTTCGGCACGGGTGGACTGCTGCCCATGGGCGCGAGCGAGGAGTTCGTGGCCATCGGCGCCGAGATCGGCGTCATCCTGCTGCTGCTGATGCTGGGTCTGGAGTACACGGCCACCGACCTGGTCTCCAACCTCAAGACCCAGTACCCGGCCGGGCTGGTCGACTTCACCCTCAACGCCGTACCGGGCGCGGTCGCCGCGCTGCTGATGGGCTGGGGGCCGGTGGCCGCCGTGGTCCTGGCGGGGGTCACCTGGATCTCCTCCTCGGGCGTCATCGCCAAGGTGATGGGGGACCTCGGGCGGCTCGGCAACCGTGAGACCCCGGTCGTCCTCAGCGTGCTGGTCCTCGAAGACCTGGCCATGGCCGTCTACCTGCCCATCGTCACCGCACTGCTGGCCGGGGTCGGTCTCGCGGCGGGCAGCCTGACCCTGGCGATCGCCCTCGGGGTGGCCGGCGCGGTGCTGTTCGTCGCCGTCCGCTACGGCCGGGTCATCTCCCGCTTCGTCTCCAGCGACGACCCGGAGAAGCTGCTGCTCGTCGTCCTCGGCCTGACCCTGCTGGTGGCGGGCATCGCCCAGCAGTTGCAGGTCTCCGCCGCGGTCGGCGCGTTCCTGGTCGGCATCGCCCTGTCCGGTGAGGTGGCGGAGGGTACGCACACGCTGCTCAGCCCGCTCCGGGACCTGTTCGCCGCGGTGTTCTTCGTCTTCTTCGGCCTGCACACCGACCCGGCGAGCATTCCGCCCGTCCTGCTGCCGGCGCTCGCGCTGGCCCTGGTCACCGCGGGTACGAAGATCGCCACCGGGTACTGGGCCGCGAAGCGCGCCGGGGTCGGGGTCAAGGGCCGTTGGCGGGCCGGGGGCACCCTCGTCGCGCGCGGCGAGTTCTCGATCGTCATCGCCGGTCTTGCCGTCACCGCCGGCATCGAACCGGCCCTCGGGCCGCTGGCCACCGCCTACGTGCTCA
This sequence comes from Streptomyces sp. BF23-19, assembly GCF_041106355.1. NCBI lineage: Bacteria > Bacillati > Actinomycetota > Actinomycetes > Kitasatosporales > Streptomycetaceae > Streptomyces > Streptomyces sp. BF23-19. The sequence continues at coordinate 52,494 of NZ_JBGBPT010000024.1, forward strand.
TCCTCGTGGTGATCGGGCCGCTCACCGCCCGCTACACCGAGCCCTTGGCCGCGTGGTTCAGGCAGCGGCGCGCCGTACGCACCCCGCTGCTCGCCGCCGTGCCCTCCCCCGCCAAGTCCCCGGAGAGCGCCGCGGAGCCGGCCCCCGACCAGGATCCCGCCGGGCGACCGTAGCGGGTGCGTCCTGCCGATCAGGGCGGGGCCATCGGCTTCGCCCGGCGGTGTGTACGGGGCTCCGCGCCCAGCCGGTTCACCGCCAGGGCGGCCACGACCAGGCCGGCCGCCAGGACGAGCCCGTTGGGCAGGGTGGCCCCGGCCACCGCGGCCCAGACCCCCAGGGCCACGGCCAGCCAGGCGCCGGCCCGGCGGTACCCGCGCCGGCGGGGCCGGGGCCCGGCCGGGGCTCCGGGACCGGTGGTCCTCGTATCGTCGGATGCCGGCATGGCCCCGCTCCTTTCCGTGGGCCGGGCGAGGGCGCGGGGGCGGATTCGCTGCCGAGGGCACGAGCCGCTCCGCGTCGACGTCGTCGAGACGCAGGGGGTGTTCACCGTGCGGGGCGTGTCCGCGAAGCGGCGGCGGGCGCGGGCGCCGTGGGTCCGCGGGCGCCTCCCGGCTCCCTGCGCCGGCCGGGAGGGGACTTCTCGGACACCCTCAGCATCGCCCGCCCCGCCGGCCCCGCACATCGGGGCCGGCACCCATCTTGCGCACCGGTCAGCAGATGCGCGGCAGCTGCTCCCCGATCGGCAGGTCGACCACGCGGGTGCCGCCGAGGGCGGTGCGGGCCACGACCAGGCCCGGGTGCGCGTCGACGGCCTCGCCGATCACCGTCGCGTGGCGGCCCAGCGGATGGGCGCGCATGGCGTCGAGGACGGCGTCGGCGTGCTCGCGGGGCACGAAGGCGACCAGCTTGCCCTCGTTGGCCACGTAGAGCGGGTCGAGTCCGAGGATCGCGCAGGCGTTCGCGACGGCCGCGGGGACCGGGACACGGCCCTCCTGGATCACGACGCCGGTGCCCGAGGCGGCCGCGATCTCGTTGAGGGAGGCCGCCAGCCCGCCCCGGGTGGGGTCGCGCAGGACGTGCAGGTCGGGGGTGACCGCGAGCATGCTCCGCACGAGGCCGCCCAGATCCGCGCAGTCGCTCCGGATGTCCACGCCGAATTCCAGACCCTCGCGGACGCTCATGATCGCCACGCCGTGGAGGCCGATCTCGCCGCTGACGATGACCACGTCACCGGGGACGACGCGCTGCGGGCGCAGGTCCACCCCGTCGGGGATGATCCCGATGCCCGCGGTGTTGAGGTAGATGCCGTCCCCGCGGCCCGCCTCCACGACCTTGGTGTCGCCGGTGGCCACCTCCACGCCCGCGGCCCGCGCCGCCGCGCCCATGGCCTCGGCCACGCGCGCCACCACCGACATCTCGACGCCCTCCTCCAGGATGAACCCGCAGGACAGGTACGCCGCTCGGGCGCCGCTCATGGCGAGGTCGTTGACGGTGCCGTTGACCGCGAGATCGCCGATGCAACCGCCGGGGAAGAACAGCGGCCGCACCACGTACGAGTCGGTGGAGAAGGCCAACCGGACCCCGCCCAGGGAGACGGCCGCGGAGTCCCCGAGCTGGGCGAGGACGTCGCCGCCGAAGGCGGGGGCGAACAGGTGCTGGACCAGCTCGGCGGAGAGCGCGCCGCCGCCGCCGTGGCCCATCACCACACGGGGGCGGTCGCGCAGCGGGGCCGGGCAGGTCCAGCCGGTGATGTCGAGTGCGGTGTCAGACAACGGGGCTCGCCTCCAGCGGGGCGCTCGCTGCGGTCGGGGCGGTCACCGCGGAGTTCGCGGCCTTGGCGGCGGGCACCGTGCCCAGTTCCAGCCGCCGGTAGAGGTAGTACGCGGCGCAGGCGCCCTCGCTGGAGACCATGGTGGCGCCGAGCGGGCTGCGCGGGGTGCACAGCGTGCCGAAGGCCTCGCACTCGTGCGGTTTCAGCAGCCCTTGGAGCACCTCGCCGCTGCGGCACTCGGCTGGCTCCCGGGTGTTGATCCCGGTGACGGAGAAGCGGTGTTCGGCGTCGAAGTCCCGGTAGCGCTCCGACAGCCGCCACCCGCTGTCGGGGATGACGCCGATGCCCCGCCAGGCCCGGTCGGTGACCTCGAAGACGTCCTCCAGCATGGCGAGGGCGGCCGGGTTGCCCTCGGGGCGTACGGCGCGCGCGTAGGCGTTGTCCACGGTGTGCTCGCCGCGCTCCAGCTGCCGGACGGCCCGGCGTACGCCCTCCAGGATGTCCAGCGGTTCGAAGCCCGTCACCACGATCGGCACCCGGTGGCGCGCGGCCAGTTCGGGGTACTCGCGCACGCCCATCACGCTGCACACGTGCCCGGCGGCGAGGAAGCCCTGCACCCGGCAGCTCGGCGACTGCATGATCGCCTCGATCGCCGGGGGCACCCGCACGTGGGAGACCAGCAGGCTGAAGTTGGGGATGCCCAGCTTCTTCGCCTGGTGGACCGTCATGGCGTTGGGCGGCGCCGTGGTCTCGAAGCCGATGCCGAAGAAGACCACCTGGCGCTTCGGGTTCTCCTGGGCGATCCGCAGGGCGTCGAGCGGGGAGTAGACGACGCGTACGTCGCCGCCCTCGCTGCGCACCTGGAACAGGTCGCGGCCGGTCCCGGGCACCCGGAGCATGTCCCCGAAGGAACAGAAGATCACGTCGGGGCGGGAGGCGATCTCCAGCGCCTTGTCGATGACCTCCAGCGGGGTGACGCACACCGGACAGCCCGGACCATGGATCAACTCGACCTGCTCCGGCAGCAGTTGATCGATACCGTGTCGGATGATGGTGTGGGTCTGGCCGCCGCAGACCTCCATCAGGGCCCAGGGCCGGGTCACGGTGGCATGGATGTCGTCCAGCAGCCGGCGGGCGAGGTCGGGGTCCTGGAACTCCTCGATGTACTTCACGGCTGGACTTCCTCCTGCGGTGCGGCGAGGGCGGGCGCGGGCTCGGGCCCGGGTCCGAGGTCGGGATCGTCGGTGAAGGGCCAGGGGTCGCCGCCGACCGCGGCAGCCTGCTCCCACGGGTCACCGAACTCCTCCTGGAGCATGCCGAGCTGCGCGAAGAGTTCGAGGGTCTGCTTGGCCGACTCCTCGTCGAGGCGCTGGAGGGCGAAGCCCACGTGGACGATGGCGTACTCGCCCACCTGAAGGTCGGGCAGGTACTCCAGGCACACCTCCTTCTGCACACCGCCGAAGTCGACGGTGGCCATGCGGGTGCCGTCCTTCTCCCCGATGTCGAGCACTCTGCCGGGCACCGCCAGGCACATGGGTTTCTCCTTGCTGTGGGTGTGTCAGGGGCTGTGTCAGGGCGTGTCTCAGGGCGTGTGCTGCGCGGCGGCCACCATGAGCTGGCCGAGGGACAGCCCGCCGTCGTTCGGGGGGACGCGGCCGTGCCGCAGGACGGTGAACCCGGCCGCGCGCAGCCGCCGGGCGCACTCCGTCGAGAGCAGGGTGTTGGCGAAGACCCCGCCGGTCAGGGCGACGGTGTCCAGGCCGTGCCGCTCGCGCGCGAGTGCGCAGAGCGTGGCGACGAGGGCGGCGACGGAGCGGTGGAACCGGGCGGCGATCAGCGCCGGGTCCGTGCCGGCGCGTACGTCGGCCACCACGGCGGCGAGTACGGGCGCCGGATCGGCGGTGACCGGCCCGCCGTCGGGGTCGGGCGGCGTGCGGAGGCCGAAGGCGTAGCCGGGTCCGGGATCGGCTTCGCCCACGCCCAGGGCGGCGCCCTCCAGCTCGATCGCGGCCTGCGCCTCGTAGCCGGCCAGGTGGCAGATGCCGGCCAAGGAGGAGACGGCGTCGAAGAGGCGGCCCATGCTGGAGGTCGGGACGCAGTTCAGCCCGCGTTCCAACTGGCGCTCCAGCAGCTGGATCTCTCCCGGTGGGCAGGCGGCGACGCAGGGCAGGTCCGGGCTCCGGTCGATGCCCGCGGCCCGCAGGTGGGACAGTGCCATCCGGTACGGGCGGTGCACGGCCGCGTCGCCGCCCGGCAGCGGGACGTAGGCGAGGTGGGCGAACCGGGTGAACCCGGCGTAGTCGGCGAGGAGGACCTCGCCGCCCCAGACGGCTCCGTCGTCGCCGTAGCCGGTGCCGTCGAAGGCGACCCCGATGACCGGGCGGCCCCCTTCCAGGCCGTGCTCCGCCAGGGTGGAGGCGATGTGGGCGTGGTGGTGCTGGACGTGGACGAGCGGCCGGGCGCCCGCGGCGCGCTCCGCCCACCGGGTCGAGCGGTAGCCGGGGTGCCGGTCGGCGGCGAGGAGCACGGGCGCGACGCCGGTGATGGACTCCAGCTGCCGCTCGGCGCCTTCGAGGGCGTACTGGGTGGCGAGGTCGTCCATGTCGCCGATGTGGGCGGACAGCCAGGCCTGGCGCCCTTCCCCGAGGCAGAAGGTGTTCTTCAGGTCCCCGCCCGCGGCGAGGCTCGCGGGGACGGGCACCGGCAGGGTCAGCGGCAGCGGGGCGTACCCGCGCGAACGGCGTACGGTCAGCGGCTCGCCGTCGCACACCCGCACCACGGAGTCGTCGCACGGCACGTGGATGGGGCGGTCGTGCGTGAGCCAGCCGTCGGCGAGGTCGGCGAGCCGCTCCAAGGCCTCGTCGTCGTCGGTGACGATCGGCTCCCCGGAGAGGTTTCCGCTGGTCATGACGAGCAGCCGGGGCCCCGGGGGATCCCCGGGCAGGCCGAGCAGCAGGTGGTGGACGGGGGTGTACGGGAGCATCACGCCGAGGTCGGGGCAACCGGGGGCGACCCCGTCCGGGCCGTCCGCACCGGCGCGGCGGCGCAGCAGCACGATGGGCCGGACGCCGCCGGTGAGCAGGGCGCGTTCCTCGGGGCCGATGTGCGCGAACCGCTCGACGTCGGCGAGGTCCCGGGCCATCAGGGCGAACGGTTTGTCCCCGCGCGCCTTGCGCCGACGCAGCTCGGCCACCGCGCCCGCGTCGGTGGCGTCGCAGGCCAGGTGGTAGCCGCCCAGGCCCTTGACGGCGAGGATCGCGCCGGCCACCAGGAGGCGCCGGGCCCCGGCCACCGGATCGGCGCCGGCGCGCTCGCGGGGCGGACGGCCGGTGAGCAGCCTGAGGCGGGGGCCACAGGCCGGGCAGGCGACCGGCTGGGCGTGGAAGCGGCGGTCGGCCGGGTCCCCGTACTCGCGGGCGCAGTCGGGGCACATGGGGAAGGGGGCCATGGTGGTGTGGGCGCGGTCGTACGGCAGCCCGGTGACGATGGTGAAGCGCGGCCCGCAGTGGGTGCAGGTGATGAAGGGGTGCCGATGGCGCCGGTCGGCCGGGTCGGCCAGTTCGGTGAGGCAGTCGGCGCAGGTGGCGACGTCCGGAGAGACGAGCGTGCGGGCGGGGCCGCCGGTCCGGGAGGCGATGATGGTGAATCCGGTGCCGCCCGCGACGGGCACCTCCCAGTGGTCGACGGCGTCGACGACGGCCAGCGGGGGCGCGTCCGCCGCGAGCCGTTCACAGAACCGCACCACCGCCGCCGGGGCGCCCTCGACCTCCGCGACGACGCCCTCGGGGGTGTTGGTGACGTGCCCGGCCAGACCCAGCCCGGTCGCGCGGGTGTAGACGTAGGGCCGGAAGCCGACGCCCTGGACCACGCCCCGGACGGTGATCCGGCGCCGCTGCACCGCCTCCATCAGCGGGTCTGCGCGACCGTGTGGACGTGCGGGTGCTCGTGGTCGCGCTCGTGGTCCTCGTCGTGATCGTGGACTTGGTCGTGGTCATGCTCGTGCTCGTGCTCGTGCTCGTGCTCGTGCTCGTGTCCGTGATCGTGTCCGTGCTCGTGCTCGTGATCGTGTCCGTGGTCGTGATCGTGCGCGTGCTGCTGACGGGCCATCACCGGTGTGTGCGTCCCCGTACCCGACCCGGCCGCCAGTGCCCGGTCGAGCAGGACGCCCAGGCCCGCACCCGCGCGCGCCGAGGTGAGCACCACTTCCACACCGGGATTGACCTGCTCGACGTTGGCGCGGAAGGCGGCCTCGTCGAACTCGACGGCCCGCGCAATGTCGGTCTTGGTGACCACCACCAGCTGGGCCAGCCCGAAGGCGGTCGGGTACTTCAGCGGCTTGTCCTCGCCCTCGGTCACCGAGGCGAGCACCACCCGCAGCGTTTCCCCCAGGTCGTAGCCGGCCGGGCAGACCAGGTTGCCCACGTTCTCCACGAACAGCAGCCGGGTGTCCCCGGGCAGCCAGCCGTCCAGGTGCCGGCCGAGCATCGCGGCCTCCAGGTGGCACAGCCCGTCGGTGAGGACCTGCTTGACCGGTACGCCCGAACGGGCCAGTCGTACCGCGTCGTTCTCGGTGGCCAGGTCGGCCGTCAGCGCGGCCACGGCCACGCCCCGCTCCCGCGCGAGGAGCAGTTCGCGCTCCAGCAGCGCCGTCTTGCCGCTGCCGGGGCTGGAGAGCAGATTGACCACCGTCGTTCCGCGGGCGGTGAGTTCGGTGCGCAGGACCTGGGCGGCGACGTCGTTCTTGGCGAGTACCGCCTGCCGTAGATCGACCACTCGGCACATGGTTCAGGCCTCCTCGGGAATCGGTTCGCGGGTACGGGCACCGGCGGGGCCGTCTTCCCAGCGCACGCTGAGGATCTCCAGCTCGCGGCCCGCCAGCAGTTCCACCTCGGTGGCCCTGCCGCATCCGGGACAGCACAGCTCGGGGGGCATGCCCACCGCCCAGGTGCCGGGGCAGGAGCCGCAGCGGGCGCGGGCCTCGACGGACTCCGTGACGAGTTCGGCGCCCTCGAGGACCGTTCCGGCGCAGGCCAGTTCGAAACAGAAGGCCAGCGCGTCGGGGACCACGCCCGCCAGCTCACCGACCCGCAGCCGTACGGAGGTGACGGCCTGTGCGCCGCCCGCCCGGGCCGCCTCTTCCACCTGGCCCACGACGGCCATGGCGATCGACATCTCGTGCATCGGACTCCGTCCTGCCGGGGCTCATTGAACCGGCGGGACGGCGTCCGTGCGGTCGGGCACGCCGGTACGCGGCACGCCCTGTACGCCATTCGGGCGCCCGCGCCGGCGGCCGCGCCCGCGGCGGTGTCACATCCGGCGCATGCGCAGGTAGCGGCGGAGGTCGGGGAGGACCTGCAGCAGGACGGCGGTGAGGACCGCGACCGCGGCCCCGCCGATGAAGGCCTTCTTCATGGAGTTCTCCTCAGTTCGCGGCGAGGCCGGTCGATTCCGTCCGTGGCCGGTCGGTTTCGTCGTGGGGCTGGCCGTGGATCAGGTCCAAGGCCGTGCGTACGGCCTCCGGTACGGCGGCGGCCACGGGTGCGCTCAGTCCGATGCCCTCCTCGACACCGGCCGGTTCGCAGCCGAGGACGAGGGTGCGCCGGGGCGGGGTGGCGCCGGTCCCGGCGCACAGGGTGTCCAGCAGGGCGAGGACGGCGTCGGGGGACATCTGATGGCCGTCGAGGACGGGCGGCGGCGGCGCCTCGGCGCCGACCGGGCCCGTGCCCGCGCCGCCGTCGGCCTCGATGAGGTAGAGCGTGCCCGGCTCGCCGCCGCGTGCGGTGGCGTCGACCAGCAGGAGCGTGTCGTAGCCGTCGAGGAGCTGGTAGGCGAGGTGGACGCCGCGCACCCCGAAGTCCACCACCTCGACCCCGTCGGGCAGCGGGTGCTCGGCCAGCGCCCGTACGGTCTCGACGCCGAACCCGTCGTCGCCGAGGAAGACGTTGCCGATGCCCGCGATCAGGACCCGGTCGTTCACGCGTCCTCCAGGGGGGCGACCTCGTCGGGCTGGAAGTAGAGGAACCTGCCCTGTTCCCGCCGGATGTCCGCGCCCGGGTCGTCCTCCACGGTGACGGCGAGGTGCACTCCCCCGTCGACGTCGTGCAGTACGGCCTCGACGAGCGCGGTACGGCCCTGGACGAACAGGTCCTGGGCGTCGGTGCGCCGCAGCCCGGGGCGCAGCCGGACGCGGCTGCCGGGGCCCACCGAGGCGCCGTCGATCGTGATCCGGTCGCGGGCCGGGTCCGCAGTGTCCGCCCGGGCCGGGTCCCACCAGGGGGTGTCGGGCCGGAACACCACGTCCTCGGAGGGGAGTTCCGCGATGAGCGGCGGCTGCTCCGGTCCGGTGACCTCGCGCAGGGCGCGTACGGCGCCGTGCAGCCGCTCCAGCACCTCGGGCGGCATCGATTCGGCGAGGTCGATCACGGCGGCCGCCCGGGCGTCGGTGCCGCGGGCCTCGCGCTTCTCCTGCTCGGTCAGGGCGGCCGTGCGCAGGGCGAGGATCTCGTCGATCTCGGTGGCGTCGTACATGGCGCCGACGCTCTCGGGGGCGATGGCGGGATGGTCCTCCAGGATGATCGGGGAGGACAGGACCACGTCGGCGCGGCCGGGTTCGCCCGCGAGCACCGGCCAGGTGTGCCGGTTCTCGCAGGCGGCCACGGCCTGCCTGGCCCATTCGGGCGGGTCGGTCATCGAGAGGAAGGACCCGGGGTCCAGGCCCAGCAGCAGGTGGGCGGCGACCAGCGAGTGCGGCAGAGCGGCCTCGCGGTCGACGGGGCCCGCTCCGGGGGGCGGGGTCCACGGGCTGGTGTTCTCCACCACCGCCCGGAGCCTCAGCACCCGGTAGGCGCCGGGGAGTTCGGTGGCGTGCAGCCGCAGCACGCCCTCGATCTCCTCGGTACGGCGCACCAGGCGGCCCACGGTGCGCCCCTCGGCGTCCTGGACGGGCTCGGTGTCGACGCGGGCGGGGCGGTGGAAGGGGAAGGTGACGCCGTCGTCGCCCAGCAGCTCGGCGACGGGGACGCTCACCTCGACCCGTTCCTCGGTGCCCTCGTCCCAGGGCACGAGGACCCGGTCGGCCAGGTGCAGCTCGGCGACCTCGGTGAAACCGCCGTCGTCCGCGGCCTGTTCGACCGTACGCCGCTGCGCGTGCAGGAAGCGCAGCTCCAGGGCGAGGGTCGCCGCGCCCCGCGGTTCCATCAGGATCTCGGTCTGCTGGAAGACGTGCTCCTCGTGCGCGCGGCCCCAGGCCGGGGGCACGAGGACACCGAACTGCCAGCGCAGCCGGTTCTTCGCGGCCGAGGCCCGGTAGGGGTAGAGCACGTACCCCTCCAGCAGGACCGCGTCGGCCACCTGCCGGGCGACCGCGAAGCCGGAGTGGGAGTCGGAGTGGGAGTCGGCGTGGGGGGTGGTGGTCGTGGTCACGGAGCCGCCCTCTCGGTGAGGCGCGGCAGGATCGCGCCCAGCCGGACGGGACCCGGTGGGTCCTGCGGCCGCGGCGGGCCGGCGGCGTCCAGCAGGGCCCGTACGGTCGCCTCCCAGGAGGCGAGGGCGTGGCGGGAGCGGAAGGCGAGCAGCTCGTCCATGGTGTCGCGGGGCAGCCGGAGCCAGCCGCAGCCGGGGAAGTGCTGTTCGACCATCTCGCGCCACACCGCCACGGGCATCCGGTACGTGGCTTCGCGGTCCCAGGGCACCGGTTCGACGCGGAAGCCGGCGTCGCCGGTGAAGGCGGTGCCGGAGAACAGCATCAGCAGCGGTACCTCGCCCTCCGCGAGGGCTTCGAAGTACCGGGTGGCGGCGATGTCCATGTCGTAGGTGCAGGGCACGACCAGGTCGGTCTCGGTCTCGCCGGTGAAGCTCGGGACCATGACGGAGACGTGGGCGAACTGCACGGGCTGGAGGGTGTTGCCCCAGCGGGAGCGCTCGCCGAACAGGTCCGCGAGCCCTTCCGCCTCGGCGGGGCCGTAGCCGCGCCGGGCGGGTTCGATGCGGATCTGGCAGCGCAGGGCGATGGCGTGCACCGGGGCGCCGCCGGCCGCGGTGATCCGCAGCCGGAAGACGAGGGTGGGGCCGGCGGCGTACGGGTCGGCGCGTACCCCGGTGCAGGTGAAGGCGAATTCCGTCATCGGATCCCGTCCTCGTCCGCCACCGGGGGCAGGGCCTTGGCCCGTCGTTCCACCTGCTCGAAGAAGGTCTTCAGCGCGGCCCGGGCCTCCGCCCCGCCGTCGAAGCCCTGCCACAGCAGTCGCATCCGCCCCACCAGCTCGTAGCAGATGTCGATCGGCACCAGGTAGCAGTCGGTGCGGCCCTCCGAGCGGCGCAGCAGCAGCGCCTCGACGTCGGGTTCGAGGAGCGTGGACAGCCGGCCGCTGCCGAGTACGGACTGCCAGGTCTCGGGGTCGAGTTCGCTCTCGGTGGCTCCGGCCGGGCTCGGGTAGAGGGCGACCAGCCGGTCGAGGGCGGCGTTGCGGAAGAAGAACGCGACGCCGACCGGGATCTGGAGGAGTTCCCACGCGCCGTCGTCGAGCCGGTGGGCGGGGTCGGTGAGGTAGCGGTCCGGTACGGCCCGCAGCCGGCCGGTGCCCGCGCCCGGCCGGTCGAACAGCAGGGCGCAGGCGGTGCAGGCGCAGATCAGTGCGCGCTGTTCGGTCTGCACCAGGTGGCGGTGGCCGTCCTGGGGCACGGCGACCCCGCACAGTTCGCAGGTCTCGGGCCGGGGCGGGCGCGGGCCCGCGAACCGGCGCAGCCCGCGCGGGGCGCGCGGGGCGCGCGGGCCGTCGTGCAGGAGCCCGGGCCCGCTCACGGCACCCGCGCCGGGCTCGGGGGCCGGGTGCCGATCTGCAGGAGGGCGGGGGCGGGGGCCGCGGCGGGCTCCTGTTCCACGCCGGTCACCTCGGGGGCGAAGCAGGCCAGGGTGTCCTCCAGGGTCCGTCCGGCATCGCGTCCGCCGCCTGCGCCCGAACCGCAGCCGCAGCCGCTGGAGGCCGCGGCGGGGCGCAGCCTCAGGACGCCGGTGTCCGCGTCGAAGCCGAGCAGTTCCAGCGGTTCGCCGTGGGCGGCCAGGGCGCGGTCGATACGGGTGTGCACGTCCTCGGGGTGCAGGCCGTGCAGGGAGAGCAGGCTCGCCACGAGTTCGTCGCCGTAGAGCGGCTTCAGCGGGCCGTCCCCGACCTTCTCGACGATCCGGGCGAGCCCGGCACCGTAGAAGTCCATGAGGACGCGCACCAGTTCCTCGGCCGCGGCGCAGGCCGCCCGGTCGCCGGTGGCGGCGAGCCGGTCGAGGACCTCCTCGACCCGGCGCCCGGCCTGGGGGCCGTCGATCGCGGCCCTCATCCGCCCAGTCCGCTCAGACCGGTGGGCACGTGCATCGTCTTGACCGTCTTGCCGCCGCCGACGTACATGTGGACTCCGCAGGGCAGACAGGGGTCGAAGCTGCGGACCGCGCGCATGATGTCGATGCCCTTGAAGTTCTCCGGGGTGTTCTCCTCGAAGATCGGGGTGTTCTGCACGGCGTCCTCGTACGGCCCGGGGGTGCCGAAGGTGTCGCGGGTGCTGGCGTTCCACGGGGTCGGCGGGTACGGGTGGTAGTTGGCGATCTTCCCGTCGCGGATCACCATGTGGTGCGAGAGCACGCCGCGCACGGCCTCGGTGAAGCCGACGCCGAGTCCCTCGTCCGGGACCTCGAACTTCTCCCAGGTCTGGGTGCGCCCGGCGCGGACCTCGGCGAGGCCCTTCTCGGCGCAGTGCAGGGCGATGGCGGCCGCGTAGGCCTGGAAGTAGGTGCGCGCGCGGTTGCGTTCCAGCGCGTTGCTCCACTTCGGGATCTTCCACTCGAAGCGGGTCTCGGGCTTGGTCATCGTGCGCGGCAGGGTGATCACGACGCTGTGACCGGTGGCCTGCACGTAGTCGGTGTGGACCAGGCCCGACAGGGCGGTGGACCACAGGCGGGCGATGGGGCCGCCGCCGGTGTCCAGGGCCAGGTGGTCCTTGCCGTCGAACCAGCGGGGGGACATGACCCAGCTGTACTTGTCGTCGAAGTTGCGCTTCTGCGGGGCCGGGATGGTGTGCTGGTTCCACGGGTGGCGCGGGTCGACCGGGTTGCCGAGCGGGTCGTGGGTGACGAACTGTTCCTGGCCCTGCCAGTCGTCGTAGTACGAGCTGCCGAGCAGGATGCGGATGCCGAGGTTGATCTCGGTGAGGTCGTTGGTGACCAGCTTGCCGTCCACCACCACGCCCGGGGTGACGAACATCTTCCGTCCCCAGTCGGTCATGTTGGCGTACGTGAAGTCGCAGTACTCGGGGTCGTTGAGGGCGCCCCAGCAGCCGAGGAGGACGCGCCGGCGGCCGACCTCCTCGTAGCCGGGCAGGGCCTCGTAGAAGAAGTCGAACAGGTCGTCGTGGAGCGGGACGACCTTCTTCATGAACTCGCAGTACCGCATGAGGCGGCTCATGTAGTCCGTGAAGAGCTGGACGGAGGCGATGGTGCCGACGCCGCCCGGGTAGAGGGTGGAGGGGTGCACGTGGCGGCCCTCCATCAGGCAGAACATCTCGCGCGTGTAGCGGGAGACCTGGAGCGCCTCGCGGTAGAACTCGCCCTCGATGGGGTTGAGGGAGCGCATGATGTCGGCGATGGTCTTGTAGCCGTGCTCGCCGGCGTGCGGGGCGGGGGTGCGCTCGGCGAGCTCCAGGACGCCCGGGTTGGTCTCGCGGACCATCTTCTCGCAGTAGTCGACCCCGACCAGGTTCTCCTGGAAGATGTTGTGGTCGAACATGTACTCCGCGGACTCGCCCAGGTTGATGATCCACTCGGCGAGGTGGGGCGGCTTCACCCCGTAGGCCATGTTCTGCGCGTACACCGAGCAGGTGGCGTGGTTGTCACCGCAGATGCCGCAGATGCGGCTGGTGATGAAGTGCGCGTCGCGGGGGTCCTTGCCGCGCATGAAGACGCTGTAGCCGCGGAAGACCGACGAGGTGCTGTAGCACTCCGCGACCCGCTTCTGCTTGAAGTCGATCTTCGTGTGGATGCCGAGACTGCCCACGATCCGGGTGATCGGATCCCAGGCCATCTCCACCAGGCCGCTGCCGTCTGCGGCCGCCTTCGTCTTCGGTGTCATCGTTTGTGCCGTGACCCTTCTTCGGTGCGGAGAGCGGGAGTTGGGGGGTGCTTCCGGGGGGCCGTCACCAGGGCGGGCGGTAGCCCGTGGTCAGGGCCCGGCCGGTCTGCCGCCACTTCGGTTCCTCGTCGACCGTGTGGGCGGTGACGGACCTCAGCCGGCGGATCAGGGCGCCGTACGCGCCGCTCGCCTTCGTGGAGACCTTGGCGCCGGGAGGTTCGTCCATGAACGGCATGAACTTGTCGGGGAAGCCGGGCATGGTGCAGGCGATGCAGATGCCGCCGACGTTGGGGCAGCCGCCGATGCCGTTCATCCAGCCGCGCTTGGGGACGTTGCACTTGACGACGGGGCCCCAGCAGCCGAGCTTGACCAGGCATTGCGGGGAGTCGTAGGTCTCGGCGAACTGGCCCTGCTCGTAGTAGCCGGCCCGGTCGCAGCCCTCGTGGACGGTGGCCCCGAAGAGCCAGGTCGGACGCAGCTTGTCGTCGAGGGGGATCATCGGGGCGGAGCCGGCCGCCTGGTAGAGCAGGTAGGTCAGGGTCTCCGAGAAGTTGTCCGGCTGGATCGGGCAGCCCGGTACGCAGACGATCGGGATGCCGGCCTTTGAGGTCCAGTCCCAGCCCAGGTAGTCGGGCACGCCCATGGCGCCCGTCGGGTTGCCCTCCATCGCGTGGATACCGCCGTAGGTGGCGCAGGTGCCGATGGCCACGACGGCGAGGGCCTTGGGGGCGAGGCGGTCGATCCACTCGCTGGTGGTGATGGGCTGACCGGTCTCCGGATCGTCGCCGAAGCCGCACCAGTAGCCCTCGGGCTTGATCTTCTCGTTCGGGATCGACCCCTCGACCACCAGGACGAAGGGATCGATCTCGCCCCGCTCGCCCTTGAAGAACCACTCGATGAAGGTGTCGGCGCCGCCGACCGGGCCGCATTCGAAGTCGATCAGCGGCCAGTGCACCGCGATCTTCGGCAGACCGGGCAGCACGCCGGTCACGATCTCTTCGATGCTCGGCTGCATCGCCGCCGTCAGGGACACGGAGTCGCCGTCGCAGCTCAGCCCCGCGTTGATCCAGAGGATGTGGATCACCGGATCCTCAACCTTTTCCTGCGTCGCTGTGGCCATGGGACGGCTCCTCGGGGAGGGGATCGGGAAGGGGTGGGGCGAGGCGGCCTGCCTCACCCACACCTTTCTTGCTAACAGCAGTCCGGCCCGGGCGCCGCGTCAGGTGCGGCCAGTCCAGTGACGCCGCGCGGCCTGACGGCCGACCCGCTCAGGTGGAGCGGGGTGGCGGTCGGGCGCTCCTTGCGGACGAAGGCGCGGCGCAGGGCGTGGTAGGGGGCCTCGGGGTCGAAGAAGGTCCCGTGCATCAGGGCCAGCTCGGCCCGGCGGTGGTCGGCGAGCGGCCGCCGCGCCTCGTCGCGTTCGCGCGCGGCCTTCTTCCCGGCGATCCGGGAGGCGGTGGCGGGGAGGGCGGCGAGGCGGGCCGCGAGGCGGGCCGTCTCGCGGGGGAAGTCCCCGGGCGGGCAGGGGACCGTACGGTCGACCAGTCCGAGCCCCTGGGCGGTGGCGGCGCTCAGCGGGAGGGCCTCGGCGGTGAGGCGGTCCGCGAGCGCCGGGCCGACGCGGCGGGGCAGGGTGTACGTCCAGTACTCGGATCCGTGCAGGCCCATCAGGCGGTAGTGCGGGTTCAGGACGACGCCCGCGCGGCACCAGACCTCGTCGGCGGCGAGGGCGAGCATGGCCCCTCCGGCGGCGGCGTTGCCGCCGAGCGCGCTGACGACGAGGCGGTCGGTGGTGGTCAGCACCGCCTCGACCAGGTCGTTCATGGCGTTGATGTTGGCCCAGGACTCCTCGGCCGGATCGGCCGCGGCCTCGATGACGCCGAGGTGGATGCCGTTGGAGAAGAAGTCGCGGCCGCCGCCGAGGACGAGGACGGTGGTGGGGCGGGTGCGGGCGGTCCGGTAGGCGTCCAGCAGGCGGCGGCAGTGCGCGGTGCTCATCGCGCCGCCGGGGAAGGAGAACGACAGGAAGCCGACCTGCCCTTCCTCGTGGTAGCCGATGTCGGACCAGGTGCGGTGGTGGGGGCCGGACTCCGCCGGGGCGGGAACCTCGGGAAGCGGGGGCAGCCGGTCCGCGAGCGCGAGCGTGGCGGGCAGCTTGAGGGTGGCCGGCCCTCCGGGCAGGCGGCGGGCGCGCAGCTCCGGGATCCAGACGGCCCCGTCGGCGGTGGCCCGGCAGAGCGCCCCGGCCCGGGTCGCCAGCAGCTCGCCGGGGCGGCCGCGCAGGTGCTCCTCGCGGTGCCCGCCGTGCAGGTACCACTCGCCGCCGAGCAGGTCGTCGCGTACGCCGGGCTGCGAGTCGGCGGCGCGCAGCATTCGCAGGACGTCCTCGGTGGTGTCGCTCCCCCAGTCGATCCGGCGGTCCTCCTGGCGCAGGAGCGGGCGGGCGTGGCCGCTCGCCTGGGGCTGCGGGGTGTACGTACCGGAGGCGAACCGTTCCACCGCGAGCAGGACGGCCTCCAGCGCGGCGTCGGCGATCTCACCGCGGTAGAGGTCGCTCTTGCCGACCGGCGGCACCGGGCACGCGACGCTCGCCCACACGTCGCCGGCGTCCATCTCGGCGTTGGCCTGCAGAACCGTCACGCCCCACCGGGACTCGCCGTCCTGGACGGCCCGGTCGAGGGAGGAGGGGCCGCGGTCGCCGACCGGTCCCGGGTGGACGACCAGGCAGGTGTGGGCGGCCCAGACCTCCTCGGGGATGGCGGTGCGCAGCATCGGGGCGAGCACGAGGTCGGGGCGGTGGCCGCGTACGGCGTCGGCCAGGGAGGATCCGGGCAGGGCGAGTTCGACCGCGACGCGGTGGCCGTGGTCGCGCAGCTCGGCGTGGACGCGCTGCGTGAGGCTGTTGAACGCGCTCGCGAGGAGCAGGACGTACAAGGGATCTCCCAGCGGCGGCCCGGAGCCGCGCGTGCGCGGTGCCCGGCCTGGTCGGCGGCCCGTGGCCGGAAGATGACCGGCCGCCTGAGATGGTCGGGGAGATCCGGGCGCCCGCGACCGAGGCCGCGCGGGGGCGTCACTCGAAAGCGCCCGTTCCGGGGTCCGCTCGGCCCTAAGGGCTGTCCCGCAATCCGCGGTGGGCCGGCGCGCGGCGTCGGATGCGGTGCATCGCAAGGCGGAGGGCCGTCCTCATACCGGGCGTGTTCGGCCGATCCAGACAACGCGGCGCGGTGCCGTACCGGGCGCCGTGACCCGGCGGACCTTTCCGGTCACAGCACTAGGACGTCTCTTTCGGATCTTGTCGGTCAGGTCCGAAAGAGACGGCCTAGTCGCCGTCCTCGATCCCGATGGACTCGGCCAGGTTCTTGTGGGCCGGGCCTGTCTCGCCCTGGCGCTCGCCCTGTTCCAGGAGAACGGCGGCGATCGCGTCGAGTTTGCTTTGGATCGCGTGCTCGGCCCGGCGTTCGGAGTTCTTCAGCAGGGCCAGGAGCAGCAGGGCGACCGCGCCCATCGCGTCGCCGAACAGGTGCTGCCAGCTCGTGTCCAGGTGGGCGAGGTGGACGGCTACGAAGCCGGCCACCAGCAGGACGCAGAACACGGAGAAGGTGGGCGAGCTGGTGAAGTTCGAGGCCAGCTCCGCCAGCTTCTCGAATGGTCCGAGCCGCCCCTGGCCGCCCTTCTTCGCGGGATGTTCGAAGGCCATGGTGTGCACGTGCCCGCTCGGACCGCACCCCATCCCCTCCGAGCCGGTCAAGCACCCGACCGGCCCAGATCGGGAAGTGACCGTACGGTCACCTGGCCCGTACGGTCACTTCGCCCGAACCGGCGCCCACAGGCTGACGCTCCACACGTCCCCGTGCCCCGCGTGGTAGCCCCGCTCCTCTTCCTCGTCGTCCACGACGATCACCGAGACGTTGGACGCGGCCGCCCGGTACTCGAGGAAGCCGCCCTGGTCGCCGACCTTCAGTTCCGGGGCTCCGGGGACGCGCCCGAGCTCCTCCCGCACGTCCGCCCACGCGACGTGGCGGGGGAACTCGACCCCCATCGTGCGCGCCCATTCCTTCGCCATGTCCTGGCCGGACGCGAGCCGGTGCAGCTCGATGGAGCCGCCGGACATGACCCACTCGTCGTAGCGGTTGAAGTAGAACTCGACGAATCCGTAGTCGCGGCGCAGCGACTCACCTTCCTCGTCGACCACGTCGACGAAGCGGTGGCGAATCGCCCGGTCGACCTCGCCGAGCGTGGAGCCGATGCCGATCCCGTGCAGGCGGCCGGTCCTGAGGATCGAGGCGAGGAAGTCGATGCCGGTCACGGCCAGTTCTCCGATGTGTCGTTCAGGGCTTTCATCCATTCTGCCGAGCGCACAGGCGTCTAGCCGCGGGCTGCGGAGCGGTGGCTCGGCGCCACCCCACGCGAAGGCGTAGGGGTCCGCTCCGCCCGCGTACGAGCAGGCGATTCCGGTGTCGGGCAGGTCGAATTCCGCGCGCAGCCACCCGTCCATGGCGAGGGCGGCCACCTCCGGCCGGTAGTCGGTCAGCGGGAAGTCGAGGGAGACGATCTCGAGGTACACGCCCTCCGGACACCTGGCGCCCAGCTCCTCGGCACGCAGCGCCACGACGAAGGAGAGCCAGGACAGGTCCTCCTGGTAGAGGCCCGCCTCCGGAAGCAGCAGGCGGACTCCTCGGTGGATCACCACGGAGGGGGCCGCCGCTTCGCCCGGTGGCACGGTGCGTGCCGAGAGGTCCGCGGCCAGTCCGCCGAGCGGGCTCCTGAGCCGATATCTGAACTTTCGCATCGTTGCACTCACTTGACGAGCCCTCCGGACTGCGGGATTCCGCCTTGATTCTCCCGGCTCATTGTCGCGGCAGGCCGACGGGGCCGGAGATCGGAAACCGTTGAATGTGATCCGCGAAGTGCGCAGGATGGCCATGAGCGAGGGAGGTCCGTCATCGCGTCCGTCGAAGTGACCACCGAGACCGTGCGTGCCGAGGACGGTGCCACGGTCCGGGTCAGGTTCCACCGAAGGCCCGAGGATCCGTCGGCGCCGGTGCTGGTGTGCATGCCCGCCATGGGGACCAGGGCCGTCTCCTACACGCCCCTGGCGGAAGCCCTCGTAGAGGCGGGGTTCCAGGTGGTCCTCGGGGAGCTGCGGGGGCAGGGCACGAGTTCGGTCCAGGTGCGGCGCGGAGTGCGTTACGGCTACCACGAGATGGTGGCGTACGACTACCCCGCGCTGTTCCGGGCGGTCGCGGCCGCCTTCCCCGGGGCGCCGCGCCTCCTGCTCGGGCACAGCCTCGGTGGGCAGCTCGGCACGCTCTACCTCAGCCAGGAGGCGCACATGGCCGCGGGCGCGATCCTGGTCGGCGTCCCGTCCTGCCACTACCGCGGCTGGCCCTTCCCGCAGAACCTGGGGATGCTCGCCGGGTTCCAGTGCGCGGCCGCCTTGGCCGCGGTGTACGGGTACTTCCCCGGCCGCCGGCTGGGGGTGTTGGGGAACGACTCGAGGCAGGTCCTGCGGGACATGGCCACCCAGGTCCGGACCGGCCGCTACGACGTGCCGTCCTCGCCGGTGGACTTCGAGCGCGGGCTGGCCAGGATGGACCTGCCGGTGCTGGCGGTGGCCATCGAGGGCGACGCCATGGCGCCGCCCGGCGGGGTGCGCGGGCTCTGCGACAAGCTCACGAGCGCGCGGGTGACGTACGAGGAGCTCGCACTCGGTGACGGCGCGCCGGGCGGCCTGCACTACGGCTGGATCCGTGACAACGCCGCACTCGTCGAGCGGGTACGGGCCTTCGTGGACCGGGCCTGACGCCCTCCGCGACCGAGGGGGTGTCAGCCGAGGAGGGCCGGGGAGGAGGCTCCGGGGGCCAGCAGCCGCGGGGCGCCACCGCCGTCGGCGGGGACGGTCCACAGGTCCGTGCTGTCGGCGGCGCCGTCGGTGGGCAGGCCGTAGGCGAGCGTACGGTCGTCGAGCCAGGCGGCCTGGTCGTCCACGCTGTGCTTCTCGGCGAGCGCGTGCTCGCGCAGTGTCCCGAGGTCCATCACGTGCTCGCGCCAGAGCGAGGCCCCGGCCCGGACCCGCTTCTTGTACGCGATGCGCGTCTCGTCCGGGGACAGGGAGGGGCATTCGACGTTCTTGGCGAGGGTCTTGACGCTGCGCCCCGAGATCGAGCCCTTGACCAGGTGGGTCTCGCCGCCGGTGGAGACGGTGGCGTAGAAGGTGTCGTCGTCCTTGGAGAAGGTGACCCCCCAGAAGTTCACGTCCTGCGCGCGGTGCTCCCGGCCGTCCATGTCGATGGCGAACTCCTCCAGGTTCGCCTCCAGCTTCCAGGTGCGGGTGTCCACGATCGCGGTACGGGTGGAGAAGAAGGCGGCGCCGTACGACTCGCCGGAGACGAAGACGGTCCAGGCGACGAACCGGCCGCTGGGTGAGACCCGGGCCCGGCTGGGGGTGCCCGCGAGGGGGAAACTGCGCAGCGTGCGCAGTTCGGAGTCGACGATCAGGGCCGTGTTGTCCTGGGCGAGCGCGCCCGGCGTGGAGCGCAGGCACACGCCGGTGCCCGCGGCGGCGTAGAAGCGGCGGCAGTTGAGTTCGGAGGCCGTGCGTTCGGAGTCGGGTGCGTCGGCCGGGACGGAGGCGAGGGCCCCGCGGTGCGGACCCTGCCCGCCGTTGAGGAAGGTCAGGGAGCCGGGCCGGTCGAGGGTGACGGTCCCGGCGGCGACCGTCGGACCGCCCGCCGACGGCTTGTCGTCGCGGGAGGCGGAGCGCATCACCAGCGTGGCGGCGAGGCCTCCGAGCAGCAGCACCGCCACCGCGAGGACGAGCAGGCGACGGGACGTGGACAGCGTCATCTGGGGGGCCTCACGGGCTTCGGTTCGGGTCGGGTCGGTTCGGGTCGGCTCGGATCGATTCGGTTCGGTTCGGTTCGGTTCGGGTGTCCTGCGGCGCCGAGGGGCGCAGGACGAAGCCGGCGACGGCCGCGCAGCACAGCAGGCCGGCCGCGGCGGCGGCCAGGGCCGGGCCGGTGCCCCAGAGGGTCCAGGCCGCGCCGAAGGCGAGCGAGCAGCCGAAGCGGGCCAGCGCCTGGCCGGTGCCGACCAGGGCCATGCCGGTGGCGCGCAGTTCCCCGGGGACGGTGGCGGCCACGGCGGCGGGGAGCACGCCGTCGGTGGCGGCGTAGAACATGCCGTGCAGGGCGAGGACCAGGTAGGGCAGCGCGGGCCAGGCGGGGGCCCAGAGCAGCAGTCCGTAGCCGGCCAGCAGGAGGGCGTGCCCGGTGAGGAAGACGGTGCGCCGGCCGATCCGGTCGGCGAGGGCCCCGGCGGGCACGGCGAGCAGCAGGAACACGGCGGCGGTGCCCAGCGGCATGAGCGGGAACCACTGGTCGCCGATGCCGGTGCGGCGTTGCAGGAGCAGGTAGACGAAGGCGTCGCTGACGGTGGTGAGGCCCAGCAGGACGGCGCAGACGGCCAGGTTGCGAAGCCGGGGCAGGCGCAGCAGGCCGAGCGCGTCGCGCAGCCGTACGGGGGCCGGCCGGTCCGCGTCACGAGCCGTGGCGGCGGTGGTCGCCGTGGAGGCCGGGGCGGGGGAGGCCGGGGCGGCGGTGGCCGGGGCGGCGGCTCCGGCGGACGGCGTGGGCATCGGGTCGCCGCCGGACGGGACGAAGAGCATGAGCACCACGACACCGAGTACGGCGACGCAGGCGCTGACGCCGAAGACGGCGTCGTAGCCGTCGACCGTCAGGCTCAGGATGAGGAAGGCGGCGAGCGGGCCGAGCAGCGCCCCGGTGGTGTCCATGGCCCGGTGCACACCGAAGGCGCGTCCTTGTAACTCGGGCGGTGTGGACAGGGAGATCAGCGCGTCGCGCGGGGCGGTGCGCAGTCCCTTGCCGGTGCGTTCCAGGGTGAGGATCACGCTGATCGGGCCCAGGCTGTGGGCGAACAGGAGCAGTGGTTTGCACAGGGCCGACAGACCGTAGCCGATGCCGGCGATCAGCTTGTGGTTGCGGACCCGGTCGGCGAGGTGGCCGCCGGTCAGCTGCACGAGGGCACTGACCCCGTTGTAGACGCCGTCGAGCGCCCCGAAGCCGAGGGGGCTCAGGCCCAGTCCGGCGATCAGGTACAGGGGCAGCACGGCGGTGACCATCTCCGAGGAGATGTCGGTGATCATGCTGACCGCGCCCAGGGCGAGGACGGTCGAGGCGACCGCGGGTGCCCGGACGGGTTCCCGGCCCGGAGCGGTCTTCGCGCCCTCGGGCGCGGGCGCGGAGCGGTCCGCGAGGTACATGCTCTGGAGCTCCCGATGCCGACGGACTTGGGTGCACTCGAACGTGCGAGTGGAACCCTAATGGTTGTACGGGCCAACGGTGGGGCGTTCGACCGGATGTGGCCGTTCACCCCGCCGCCGACCCGGGTCGGGGTGGGGCGGGGTGGGGCGGGGTGCGTGCGGGGGTCAGCCCTGCCGGCTGCTCTCGTCCCGCAGCCAGGTCGAGAAGTCCTGGTCCCGGATGGCCTTCCGGGAGCCCCGACGGGCGGCGAGCGCGGCCACCACGAACACCACCACACCCGGCAGCAGCGCCGGCCGGGCCCACAGCAGGGCGCGCAGATCCGCCGTGCCCGTCCGCGCGGTCTGCTCGGACACCGGCTCCGGCGCCCGCTCGCGCGCCCGCTCCGACACCGGCTCCGGCGCCCGCTCCGACACCGGCTCCGGCGTCCGCTCCCGCGCCTCTTCCGGCGCCTCGGCCCGCCGCGCCGCCTGGAAGCGCTCGAACTCGGCCGAGGAGGTCGCCGCCCGGACCCGCCGCCGGATCAGGTCGGACCAGGTGCGCGGCGGGCGGACGACCACCCGGGCCTCCTCGACCACGCGCCGCTCCCCCGGCCCGAAGGCGAGGGACGCGGCCAGGTCGTCGGCCATCAGCGGGGGCAGCGCGGCGAGCCGCGCGTGCCCCGGCTCGGTCACGGCGATGACCCCCCGGCCGAACAGCCCCTCACGGACGGCGGGCAGTCGCTGCCACACCCGGTAGTACGCCCGCACCGGCCAGGCACAGCCGGCCAGCGGGATGTCCCGGCCGGGGGCGGCGGCCAGCAGCTCCGGGTTCCGGTCGAGGGCGCCCACCAGGGCCCGTACGTCGGCGGCCCCGACGACGACGTCGGCGTCGACGTACAGCCGGGGGAATCCCCGTGCGTGCTCGTCGCCGACCCGAAGTGCCTCATGTTTGGAGGGAGTCGGGATCTCGACCACGCGTACACGGTCGCCGCGCCCGGCCGCCACGCGGGCGGTGTCGTCCGTACAGCCGTTGCACACCACGACGATGTCGGGCCCGGACACCGAGGTGTCGGCCAGGAGCGCGTCGAGGAGCCGGCCGATGACCCGACCTTCGTTGTGGGCCGGTATCACGATGCTGGTCACCCGGGCAGTATGCACGGTCGAACACCCGCTCCAGGCGATTACGTCAACTCTGCCCGGGGGTACGCCCGGTGGACTAGATTGAGCGGCGCCGACCGGATTCGGCACGCTTCGGCGACGCCGGTGTCCGGCACCTGGCGAAGGCGGTAGGCGGTACGGGTTCGGCTGCTTGTGGGGAACAGGCGGTCGGGCCGGGGGGCGAAGCACGCGGATCACGTAGGGCATCGGTTGTGGGGGGCCATCACCGTTGAGCAGGTCACGCACGGGCGCGCAGGCGTCCGGGCTGCCGTCGACGGCATTTCCCTCCATCACACGCGTCCCGGCCATGAGTTGGCGACACGCCGTCCGGCGTGCGCGGAAGGAAGGGAAACGCCGTGAAGGACACCGCGAAGGACGCGGGGCAGGGCGCGGGTCAGGACACGGGCGTCACCGGCAAGGGGTCCGCCCCCTTAGGTGTCGCCGTGGTCGGCGCGGGCTACTGGGGCCCCAATCTCGTCCGCAACTTCCAGTCCAGTGACCGGTTCCGACTGCGCTGGCTCTGCGACCTGAATGTGGACCGGGCCCGGCAGGTGCTCGGCGCGTACTCCACGGTCCAGGCCACCGGCGACTACGCGGCGGTCCTCGCCGACCCGGAGGTCGACGCGGTCGCCGTGGCCACTCCGGCGGGCACGCATCTCGACGTGGCGCTGGCCGCGCTGCGCGCCGGCAAGCACGTCCTCGTGGAGAAGCCCCTCGCCGCCACGTACGAGGACGGGCTGCGGCTGGTGAACGAGGCCGAGGAGCGCGGTCTCACCCTGATGTGCGACCACACGTACTGCTACACCCCCGCGGTGGGCCGCATCCGCGAGATGGTCCGCTCGGGCGAACTCGGCGAGATCCACTACGTGGACTCGGTACGGATCAACCTGGGGCTCGTCCAGAAGGACATCGACGTCCTGTGGGACCTCGCCCCCCACGACCTGTCCGTCCTGGACTTCATCCTCCCGGACCACGTGCAGCCGGTCGCCGTCGCCGCGCACGGAGCCGATCCCATAGGGGCCGGCCAGTCCTGCGTGGCCTATCTGACGCTCCAGCTGAGCACCGGCGCCATCGCCCATGTGCACGTCAACTGGCTCTCACCGACCAAGGTGCGCACCACCATGGTCGGCGGCTCCAAGCGCACCCTGGTGTGGGACGACCTCAACCCCACCCAGCGCGTCGCGGTGTTCGACCGCGGGGTGGACCTGAGCGCTCCGCAGGAGATCGGCGCGGACGAGCGCCGGGACATGCTCGTCTCCTACCGGACCGGCGACATGGTGGCGCCCGCGATCGGTGAGAAGGAGGCCCTGCGCAGCATGGTCGAGGAGTTCGCCGCGTCCATCAGGACGGGACGGCCGCCGCTGACGGACGGCCGGGCGGGACTGAAGGTGCTGGACATCCTGGAAGCCGCCTCCCGGAGCCTGGAGTTCCGTGGAGCGGTCGTCGGACTGCGCACCGGGCGTTGACCCTCCGCAGTCCGATCACTCGCAAGACCACGACCGAACATTCAGTGGGGGGCAGGACGTTGAGCAGCGTACGAGGCAAGAGGATTCTGGTCACCGGAGGGTCGGGCACGATCGGCTCGCACCTGGTGGACCTGCTGGTGGACAACGGGGCACGCGAGGTCGTCGTGCTCGACAACTTCGTGCGGGGGCGGACCGCCAACCTGGCCCGCGCCCTGCCGAGCGGGGTGGTGGAGGTCGTCGAGGGCGACATCCGCGACGTGGCCACGGTACGGAAGGCGACCGAGGGCGCCGAGCTGGTGTTCCATCTCGCCGCCATCCGGATCACCCAGTGCGCGGAGGACCCGCGGCTGGCGAACGAGGTCATGGTGGACGGCACCTTCAACGTGCTGGAGGCGGCCGCGGCCGCCGGGGTGGGCAAGGTGATCGCCTCGTCCTCGGCCTCGGTCTACGGCCTGGCCGAGCAGTTCCCGACCACCGAGCGCCACCACCCGTACAACAACGACACCTTCTACGGCGCCGCGAAGGCCTTCAACGAGGGGGTGCTGCGCAGCTTCCACTCCATGTACGGGCTGGACTACGTGGCCCTGCGCTACTTCAACGTGTACGGCCCCCGGATGGACATCCACGGCCTCTACACCGAGGTGCTGATCCGCTGGATGGAGCGGATCGCCTCGGGCGAGCCGCCGCTGATCCTCGGCGACGGCCTGCAGACCATGGACTTCGTCGACGTCCGGGACATCGCGCGCGCCAACCTGCTGGCCGCCGAGTCGGACCTGACCGACGAGGTGTTCAACGTCGCGAGCGGCACCGAGACCAGCCTGCTCCAGCTCGCGAACGGCCTGTTGGAGGCGATGGGCGCCGAGGGCCTGGTGCCCGAGCACGGGCCGGCACGCCTCGTGAACGGCGTCACCCGGCGGCTCGCGGACACCTCGCGGGCCGCGGAGCGGCTCGGCTTCACCGCCGAGATCGAGCTGCGCACCGGCCTTCGGGACCTGGTGGAATGGTGGCGGGCCGAGCGCGCCGCCGACGCGGCGGCCGCGAAGCCCACGGAGACCGGCCGATGAGCGCCCCGGACGCAGCCCCGGACGCAGCAGCCCCCGTCGCCGTCGCGGACGCCGCTCCGGCCCGGATCCCGGTGATGGTGCCGTGGCTGGGCGAGGAGGAGGCAAAGGCCGCCGCCGACGCCGTGCTCTCCGGCTGGGTGGCCCAAGGCCCGCGGGTCGCCGAGTTCGAGCGGGCCTTCGCCGAGCGGGTGGGCGCCGAGCACGGCATCGCGGTGAGCTCGTGCACCACCGCCCTGCACCTGGCCCTGATCGCGCTGGACCTCGGTCCCGGCGACGAGGTGATCGTCCCCTCGCTGTCCTTCATCGCCACGGCCAACGCGGTGCGCTACGTGGGCGCCCGGCCGGTGTTCGCGGACGTCGAGGAGGCCACCGGCAACCTCACCCCGGCCACCGTGGACGCGGTGCGCACGCCGAGGACCAAGGCGGTGCTCGCCGTCCACCAGGGCGGGGTGCCCGCGGACGTGCACGCGCTGCGCGCGGTGTGCGCCGACTGGGACGTGGCCCTGGTGGAGGACGCCGCCTGCGGCATCGGCGCGACCGTGGGCGGCAAGTCGGTGGGCCACGGCGCGCTGCTCGCCGCCTGGTCCTTCCACCCCCGCAAGGTGATCACCACCGGCGAGGGCGGCATGCTCACCACGGACGACGCGCAGTGGGCGGAGCGGCTGCGCCGGCTGCGCGAGCACGGCATGAACGTGTCCGCCGCCCAGCGCCACGCCAGCAGCAAGCCGGTCGTCGAGAGCTACCTGGAGGTCGGCTACAACTACCGGATGACCGACATCCAGGCCGCGGTCGGCCTGGTGCAGCTCGGCAAGCTGGACGAGATCGTGGCCCGGCGACGCGCGCTCGCGGCCCGGTACACCGAGCTGCTGAGCCGGATCCCGGGGCTGCGCCCGCTCCGGGACCCCGGTCACGGCCAGGGCAACTTCCAGTCGTACTGGGTGCTGCCGGCCGAGGACTTCCCCGTCGGCCGGGACGAGCTGCTCGCGGCGCTCGCCGAGGCCGGCGTCTCGGCCCGGCGCGGGATCATGGCCTCGCACCTGGAGCCCGCGTACGTCGGCCACGGCGCGGCGCCGCTGCCGGTCACCGAGCGGATCAGCCGCGACTCCCTGATCCTGCCGTTGTTCCACACGATGACGCGGGAGCAGCAGGACCGGGTGGTGGCGGTGCTGCGCGAACAGGCGGGCGGATGAGCGGCCCGCCGCCGCGGACCGAGGATCTGCTGATCGTCGGGGCGGGCGGGTTCGCCCGCGAGACCGCCCAGGCGGTACGGGACGCGGCCGCCGCGGCGGCCGCGTCCGGCCGGGCCCCGCGGTGGCGCCTGGCCGGGCACCTCGACGACGATCCGGGCCTGCACGGGCGGGAGGTCGACGGGGTGCCGGTGCTGGGCGACGGCCACCTCGTGCACGAGCTGCCGGCGGCCCGGGTCGTGGTCTGCGTGGGCAGTCCGCGCGACTACGCCGTGCGGGCCCGGCTGGTACGGCGCCTGGGGCTGCCCGGAAGCCGTTACGCGACGGTGGTCCATCCCACGGCGGTGGTCTCGGGGTCCTCGCTGCTCGGCGCGGGCTCGGTCCTGCTCGCGCACTGCGTGCTGACGGCCGCCGTCCGGCTCGGGTCCCACGTCGCGGTGATGCCGCACGTGGTGCTCACCCACGACGACCGGGTCGGGGACTTCGCCACGCTCGCCTCGGGCGTCCGCCTCGGCGGCGGGGTGCGGTTGGGGCGCGGCGCGTACGTGGGCGCGGGCGCGCTGGTGCGCGAGGGCACGTCGGTCGGCGCCTGGTCGCTGACCGGGATGGGAAGCACGGTTCTGGCCGACGTGCCGCCCGGTGAGGTGTGGGCCGGAAGCCCCGCCCGCCGGCTGCGCGCGGCGGGGGGCCCGGCGCTCGACGAGCTGCGGGCCGATGGCGAGGAGACGGCCGGCCGGTGGCCGGAGACACGGATGGGGAGCACAGTCGTATGAACCAGATACCGCTCGTCGACCTGAAGGCGGCGCACGCCGAGGTCGCCGAGGAATTACGGGCAGGCTTCGACCGTGTGCTCGCCGACACCGCTTTCATCGGCGGTGCGGAGGTCCGCGCGTTCGAGCGTGAGTACGCCGACTTCGCGGGGGTCGGGCACTGCGTGGGGGTCGCCAACGGCACCGACGCCCTCGAACTCGCCCTGCGCGTGAGCGGGGTGGGCGTCGGCGACGAGGTGGTGCTGCCCACGAACACCTTCATCGCCACCGCGGGCGCCGTCGCCCGCATCGGTGCCCGGCCGGTGCTGGTGGACTGCCTCCCCGACACCCTGCTGATGGATCCGCGGGCCGCTCTGGAGGCCGTCGGCAAGGCCACCCGCGCGGTGGTCCCCGTCCACCTCTACGGGCAGTGCGCGGACACCGAGGCGCTGGCGGCGGGCCTGCCGTCGCACGTGAGGATCGTCGAGGACGCCGCGCAGAGCCAGGGCGCGACCCGTGACGGCCGCTCCCCCGGCAGCGGGGGCATCGCCGCGACCAGTTTCTACCCGGGCAAGAACCTCGGCGCGTACGGCGACGCGGGCGCGGTGGTGACCGACGACGAGGAGAGCGCGGACCTGGTCCGGGCCCTCGCCAACCACGGCGGCATCGCCAAGTACCGGCACGACGTGGCCGGGTTCAACAGCCGCCTCGACGGTCTGCAGGCCGTGGTGCTGCGGGCGAAGCTGGCCCGGCTGGCGGAGGGGAACGCGGCCCGCCGGGCCGCCGCCGCCCGCTACGACGAGCTGCTGGGCGACCTCGCGGCCGCCGGACAGATCACTCTGCCGGTCACGGACGAGGCCAATGTCCACGTGTGGCACCTGTACGTCGTCCGGGTGGCCGGAGCGGACCGCGACGCCGTCGTCGGGAAGCTCAACGCGGAGGGCATCGGCGCGGGTGTGCACTACCCGGCGCCGGTCCACCTGACCCCGGCCTTCGCCCATCTCGGCCACGGCCGCGGTGACTTCCCGCACGCCGAACGGGCGGCGGACCGGATGCTCTCGCTCCCCCTCTTCCCGCAGATCACCGCTGCCCAGCAGCAGCGGGTCGCGGAAACCCTCCGCAACGCCCTGCGCTGACCCCACGCGCTCACGCAAACAATGAGGTCCAGATGAACAAACGGACAAGGTTGCTCCGTTACGGTCTCTTCACCGTGATCGCGGCCTTGATGGCCACGGTCCTGCCACCGGCGGCGGTGGCCGGTGCGGTCGATCCCTGCGGTCCCACCACGAACGCCGTCGTGTGCGAGAACTCCAAGCCCGGCACGCCGATGGAGGACTGGTTCGCACCCAGCGCGTACGGCGACATCAAGGGTTTCCCGGCCCAGACGAGCGTCCAGGCCGGCGAAACGGTGCAGTTCAAGATCCAGTCGCCGACGTCGTACAAGGTCTCGGTCTACCGCCTCGGCCACTACGGCGGCAGCGGGGCGCGTCTGATGTCGACCCCGGCGCAGGCGGCCCAGACCTATCCGGCGAACTTCGCGCAGGGCGGCAATCCGGCGACCTGCGCCAAGAAGGCCGCCACCGGGTTGGTCGACTGCGGGAACTGGCCCGTCACCGCGACGTGGACCGTACCGGCCGACGCCGTGTCCGGGCTCTACGTCGTCAACTTCGACCAGGCGGACGGCAACGGTGTGATGCCGTACCCGTTCGTCGTGCGCAACGATTCCAGCCACTCCGACATCGTCGTGCAGACCAGTGACCAAACCTGGCAGGCGTACAACAACTACGGCGGCCAGGACCTGTACGACGGCGGCGGCCCCGCCCCGGACGGGCGGGCGTACGAGGTCAGCTACAACCGGCCGATGGACATCGGCGGGGACAACGGGATCTACGGGTCCGAGTTCCAGATGGTCGCCTGGCTGGAGCGCAACGGCTACGACGTGAGCTACATGTCCGGGATCGACATGTCGGTCCGCGGCGGGACCCTGCTGCAGAACCACAAGGTCTTCCTGTCGTCCGGGCACGACGAGTACTGGACCCAGGAGCAGTTCACGAACGCGCTGAACGCGCGCCGGGCCGGGGTCCACCAGACGTACTTCAGCGGCAACGAGGTCTTCTGGAAGACCCGTCTGGCGCCGAGCATCGACGGCGCCAACACCGCCAACCGGACGCTGGTCTCGTACAAGGAGACCAAGTTGTCCTTCCCGCAGCCGAACGGCATCCCCGACCCGAGCGGGATCTGGACGGGCACCTTCATGGACCCGGCCAGTGCCACGGGCGGCCGCCCCTTCCAGCCGCAGAACCAGCTGACCGGCTCGATGTTCAGCGTCAACGGCTACCGCAGCGACGCGATCACCGTGCCGGGCACCTTCGCCAAGCAGCGGCTGTGGCGCAACACCACGGTCGCGAACCTCACCCCCTCGCAGACCGCGACCTTCCCCACCGGCACGCTCGGCTACGAGTGGGACAGCGACGTGGAGAACGCCGGCCGGCCCGCCGGGCAGATCACCATGTCCTCCACCACGGTGGACATCGAGGACGGCAAGCTCCTCAAGGACTACGGCAACACGTACGGGAACGGCACCGCCACGCACAGCCTGGTGGCCTTCCGCGACCAGACCTCGCACGCGCTGGTGTTCGGCGCGGGCACGGTCCAGTGGTCCTGGGGCCTGACCAACATGCCGACCGGCAATCCTGACGACACGGTGGTCACCGCGGACAAGCGGATGCAGCAGGCCACGGTGAACATCTTCGCCGACATGGGCGTGCAGCCCCGGTCCCTGCAGAGCGACCTGGTCGCCTCCACCGCCTCCACGGACGCCGTGGGTCCGGGCGTGACGGTGACCAGCCCGGCGGCGAACGCGACCGTACCGGCGCTGCGGCCCGTGACCATCACGGGCACGGCCGCCGACACCGGCGGCGGCGTGGTCGCCCGGGTGGAGGTGTCAACCGACGGCGGCACCACCTGGAAGGCGACCACGGGCCTCGGGTCCTGGAGCTACAAGTGGACCCCGACCGTCCCGGGTGCCGCGCAGATCAAGGTGCGCGCCGTGGACGACAGCGTCAACATCGGCGCCACCACCACGGTGCCGCTGACCGTGGGTCCCCAGCAGTGCCCCTGCACCGTGTGGCCCGCCGCGGCCGTGCCGGGCACCGTCAACGCCGGTGACGGCAGCGCCGTCGAGCTCGGCGTGAAGATCCGGTCCTCGGTGGCCGGTTCGATCACCGGCGTCCGCTTCTACAAGTCTCCCGCCAACACCGGCACCCACACCGGCAGCCTCTGGAGCAGCACCGGCCAGCGCCTGGCCACCGGTACCTTCACCAACGAGACGGCCTCCGGCTGGCAGCAGCTGAACTTCGCCACGCCGGTCCCGGTCAAGGCGAACACCACCTACGTCGCCTCCTACTTCGCCCCGCACGGCGGCTACTCCTTCGACAACACCTTCGCCGCGAGCGACGCGGGCCTGGCCCCGCTCACCGCGCTGAAGAGCGGTACCGACGGCGGCAACGGCGTCTACCGCTACAGCGGCACCGGCGGGTTCCCCTCCACCGCCGCGTCCGGCAGCAACTACTGGGTGGACGCGGTCCTGGACACCGCGACCGCCAGCACCACCCCGCCCACCGTCACCGCCACCTCGCCGCAGTCCGCGGCGACCGGCACCCAGATCACGGCGGCCATGACGGCCACCTTCAGCAACGCCGTCGACGCGGACACGCTGGTGTTCTCCGTGAAGGACTCCGGCGGCGCCGGTGTCCCGGGCACCAAGGTGCTGGGCGCGTCCAACAGCGCGACCTTCACCCCGTCCTCCGAACTGGCCCTGAACTCCACCTACACGGCGTCCGTCCAGGTCTCCGACCTGTGGGGCAACGCGATGGCCGCCCCGGTCACGTGGAACTTCACCACCAGCGCGAGCCCGCCGACGGTCAACTGCCCGTGCACCCTGTGGAACGGCACCGCGACACCGAGCACCGCCAACGTGGGTGACGACGCCAACTCCGTGGAACTGGGGACCCGTTTCCAGTCCGCGGTGAACGGCTACATCACCGGCGTCGCCTTCTACAAGGGTCCCGGCAACACCGGTACGCACACCGGCAGCCTGTGGTCCGCCTCCGGCGCCCTGCTCGCCACCGGAACCTTCGGCAGCGAGACCCTGACCGGCTGGCAGCAGCTGCAGTTCGCCACCCCGGTCCCCATCACGGCGGGTACCACGTACGTGGCCTCCTACCACGCGCCGAACGGCAACTACTCGGTGGACGGCGGCTATTTCGCCGGAGCGCACCGCTCCTATCCGCTGGTGGCACCGGCCGACACGGCGGGCAGCGCCAACGGGCTCTACAAGTACGGGGCGGCCGCGGCCTTCCCGACGAACACCTTCGGCTCGGTGAACTACTGGGTCGGCCCGATCTTCACCACCACGGCGCCGCCCGCCCTGCAGGAGGGGCTGTCCACGGAGGTGAGCGGGCAGTGAGCACGGTCAGCGTGGTGATCCCCTGCTACAAGTACGGCCACTTCCTGGCGGACTGCGTCAAGAGCGTGCTGGACGAGCAGGAGGGCGTCGACGTACGGGTACTGATCATCGACGACGCCTCGC
Organism: Streptomyces sp. BF23-19; assembly: GCF_041106355.1. NCBI lineage: Bacteria > Bacillati > Actinomycetota > Actinomycetes > Kitasatosporales > Streptomycetaceae > Streptomyces > Streptomyces sp. BF23-19. Next base: position 83,851 of record NZ_JBGBPT010000024.1, read on the forward strand.
CCGACGACTCCGCGGAGGTCGCCCGCGCGCTGGCGGCCGCCGACCCGCGGATCGAGGTACGGGTCCACGAGACCAACAAGGGCCACATCGCCACCTACAACGAAGGCCTGCTGGAATGGGCCGACGGGGACTACGTGGCCCTGCTGTCGGCGGACGACCGGCTGGTCCCCGGGGCCCTGGTGCGCGCCGCGGCCCTGCTCGACGCGCATCCGGAAGCCGGTTTCGCCTACGGCAGGCCGCTGCGCTTCCGGCACGGCGGACCACTGCCGGCGGCCCGTACCCGGAGCACCGGGTCGGTCGTCTACCCCGGACGGTGGTGGCTCGACCGGCGGTTCCGGGAGGGCACCGGGTGCATCACCTCACCCGAGGTGGTGGTCCGCACCAGCCTCCAGCGCAAGGTCGGGGGCTACGATCCGCAGCTGCCGCACGCCGGCGACATCGAGATGTGGATGCGGCTCGCGGCGCACGCCGACGTGGGCTACATCCGCGGGGCCGACCAGGCCTTCTACCGGGTCCACGGCGACAACATGTCCACCACGGACTTCGGCGGGCAGCTCGACGACCTGCGCCAGCGCCTCGTCGCCTTCGACTCGGTGCTCGCCAAGTGCGGTGGGCTGCTGCCGGGGTCCGACCGGCTGGCGCTGTCGGCGCGTACCCGACTCGCCCGGTACGCGCTGCGGCGCGCCTACCGGGCGTACGACCGGGGTCGCACGGCGGTGGTACCGGTCGACGAGCTCGTGGAGTTCGCCGCCGAGTGCCTGCCCGGGGACTACACGAAGCTGGCCGAGTACCGGGCGCTGCTCAGGCGTCGGCGCATCGGGGCGCGCACCATGCCGTACCTCCAGCCGCTCGTGCTCTCGGCCGTGGCCGACCGGGGGCGGGAGTGGCTGTGGTGGCGGTCATGGAAGCGTCGAGGGATTTGATGACTCGAACGCCGTGTTCAGCGGGTCGCCCCGGCGAGGGCGGCCCGCTCGGGCAACTCGGCCCGGACCACCGGACCGGCGTCGGTGGCGGCCTCGTGCCGCTGCCGGCGCCGGCTCCGGCGTGTCAGGAGACGGTCGGTCCACAGGGCCACCACCACGCCTCCGACCCCGCCCAGCAGGGCCGCCCCGGCGAGGCCCCGGCTCTTGTTGCCGGTCTGCGCCACCGAGGTGGGCGGCACCAGGAGGGTCACGCTCATCCGCGCGGAGTCCGGGACGCCCTGCTGCGTCTGCATGTCCGTCAGATGCTTGGTGTAGATCTCGATGATCTTGCGGACGGCCGTGTCGGCGGCGGCCGGTTCGGCCTGCTCCGCCTGGATCTGCAGCGAGGGGATCAGATAGCGCGGGGTGACGCTGGTCCCGCTGTTCCGCGGGATCAGCCGGTACGTGCCGCGCACCCCCGCGGCGCGCAGTTCCTCGGCTCCCTCGGGCGAGTCCAGCTGCTGCACGGCGGCGTAGGAGACGGCGGCGAGCGGTGGTTGCAAATTGGCCAGCTGGTTGGGCTGGTTGTCCGTGACCGGCGGCTTGAGCACGACGATCGCCGTACTCAGGTACGTCTGGGTGGGGTGCAGCACTTGCACGGCTCCGGCGGCCGCGAGCACCGCCGCCACGATCAGGACGTACCAGCGCCGACGCAGCGCACGGATCAACTCACCAGGCGACACAGGGATTCCTTCCGTTGTGACCGATCTTTCCAGGACACGGGTAGGTCCGCCATCAATTGCGGTTCCCTCGGGGGGTGTTCATGAGCATCGGTGAGATCCTCGCGGTGCTCCGGCGCCGCTGGTACGTGATGGTGCCGCTGACGCTGATCAGTCTGCTCGCGGGGGCGCACCTGTACCGATCGGTGCCGGTGGCCTACCAGTCGCAGAGCTCGGTGGCGCTGCTCGACTCCACGGCGGTGGCCGAACTGGCCCCCGCCTTCGGCAATCCCATCGCGAACGCCGGCGGTTCGCTGGTGGTCACCGCGGACGTGCTGATCAGGACGCTGTCGGGGACGGACGCGGCGCGGGACCTGCAGGGCATCGGTGTGACCGATCCCTACACGGTCGGGTTCGCCGCGAACACCTCGGGGCCGATGCTCACGCTGACCGTCACGGGGACCGACCGGGCGAACGTGCTGGAGGAGACGAACAAGCTGACCGCTTTCGCCGGGGAGACGCTCAACGCGCTCCAGGCGGCGGCCAAGGTCAAGCCCGCGTACATGGTGCAGACGGCTCCCGTGGTGCTGCCGCAGACCCCGGTGCCGCAGATGAAGAGCCGCTACCAGCAGGTGCTGGGCGTCGTCATCCTGGGCACCACCGCCGCCTTCGTCCTCTCGTTCCTGACGGACAGCCTGCTGACGGCGATCCGGCGCAGGCGCGCGGCCGAGGCCGCCCCGGCCCGGGGGCGCGGGCGCCGCAAGCCGTGGGGGCGGCAGCTGGACGCGACCGCCCTGCTGAGCGGCTATCTGGCGCTGGCCTTCTTCATCCCCTCGAACCTGACCCTGCCGGGGATGGGCGGGGTGGGCACCCCGGCCAACGTGTTCGCGCTCCTGTGCCTGTTCTGGTACCTGGCGGCCTGGATCACCGGCCGGATCCGGCCGGCTCCCGGTACCCGGCTGCCGCGGGTGGTGATGTGCCTGCTGGCCTTCTCCGTACTGGGCTCCTACCTCGCGAACGCGATGCGCGGCAGCTCGCACAAGGAGGTCCTGGCGGCGGACCGCGGGCTGATCGGGCTGCTCGTCTGGGTGTCGCTGGTGGTGCTGGTCTCCGCGGGGATCCAGGACCGCGAGCGCCTGGACGTGCTGTTGCGCCGGGCCGTGGTGATGGGGTCGGTGGTGGCCGCCATCGGCTTCTACGACTTCTTCACCGCGACGAACGTCGCCGACAGCATCAGCATCCCGGGCCTGCAGTCGAGCGTCGCCCAGATCACCACCCTGGACCGAGGTTCCTTCACCCGGCCGCGGGCGACGACGGCGCAGCCCCTGGAGTTCGGCGGGATGCTCGCGATCCTGCTGCCCTTCGCCGTGCAGCAGGCCTTCGACCCGGTACGGCGGCACCTGCGCGCCTGGCGCCGCTGGGCCCCGGTGGTGCTGATGGGGGGCGCGCTGCCGCTGACGGTGTCGCGGACCTCCATCATCGGGGCGCTCATCGTGGTCCTGGTGATGGTGCTGCGCTGGAAGCCGGAGCGGCGGTGGGCCGCGATCGGGCTGCTGATGGGCGCGGTCGCCTGCTTCAAGGTGATCATCCCGGGGTTGATCGGCACCATCACGGCGCTCTTCGCCTCGTTCGTGTCGAACTCCGACAGCAGCACCCAGGCCCGTACCGTCAAGTACAGCGCGATCGTCCCCTACCTCACCGAACGGCCCTTGTTCGGGCGGGGTTTCGGGACCTTCCTGCCCGAACTGTTCTTCTTCACCGACAACCAGTACATGCTCACCCTGGCGGAGATGGGCCTCGTGGGGCTGCTCGCGCTCCTGGTCCTCCTGTTCACCGGGATCCACCAGGGCGGTGCCATCCGGCGGCTGGCCCGCACCGAGTCCGACCGGGAGCTGGGGCAGGCCTTCTTCGCCTCCGCCCTGGTCTCCCTCGTCATCGCCGCCACCTTCGACGCCCTCAGCTTCCCGATGTTCGCCGGGGTGTTCTTCCTGACGATCGCCGCCGGAGGCAGCTACCTCGGGTTCATCCGGCGTACGGCGCCGGAGCCCGCAACCGTGGAGTCCCCATGCAGTTCGACCAGCCGACCGCCGACCGCCGACCGGAGCCGGGTGCCGGCCCGGTAGCCGTCCTCGTCGTCACCTGGAACAGCGCCACCGTGCTCCCCGAGTTCCTGGCCTCGCTGCCCGAGGGCATGGCCGGGCTCGACTGGCGCCTGGTCGTCGCCGACAACGACTCGGCCGACGGCACCGTGGAGCTGATCCGATCCCTGGCCCCGGACGCGACGGTCGTCCAGACCGGCCGCAACGCCGGTTACGCGGCCGGGGTGAACGCCGCCCTGGCGGCCGCCGCCGCGTGGGAGGGCGGCTTCCGCGCGGCCCTGGTCTGCAATCCGGACGTCCGGATGAGTCAGGGCTGCGCCAAGCTGCTCGTGGAGGCGCTGGGCACCGGCGCGCCCGGTGGCGCCCGGGTCGGGATCAGCGTCCCGCTGCTGTACGAGGAGGACGGCCGGACGCTGCTGCTCTCGCTGCGCCGGGAGTCGCGGGTGACCCGGGCGCTCGGCGAGGCGGTGCTGGGCAATCGCCGTGCGGGGCGGTTCCCGCGCTGGAGCGAGATGGTCACCGACCCGGCCGCCTACGAGCGGGCGACGGTCGCGGACTGGGCGACGGGCGCGCTGATGGCGCTGTCCGGGGAGTGTCTGGAGGCCTGCGGGGCCTGGGACGAGTCCTTCTTCCTGTACTCGGAGGAGACCGAGTACTGCCTGCGGGCCCGCGACCTCGGCTTCGTCACCCGGCTGGAGCCCGCGGCCACGGCCACCCACCTGGGCGGGGACTCGCAGGTGTCGCCCCGGCTGTGGACCCTGTTGACGCTCAACCGGGTCCGGCTCTACGGGCGCCGGCACGGGGCCGCGGCGACCGCCGCGTTCCGGGCGGCCGTTCTGCTGCGGGAGACCTCCCGCGCGCTGCTCGGCCGGCCGGCCAGCCTGGCGGCCGCGAAGGCCCTGGCCGACCCGTCGGCGCTACGGGCCACGCCCGGGCCGTGACGCTCTCCAGAGGGTGATGCCGGTGAGCTCGTCGGCCGCGGCTCACCGTCGACGGCCGCCTGGAACCGGCCCGGCTCCACCGGATCGCCCGGCGGCACGGCATCACGTACGAGGAGCCTGCCTAGGGGGCGTCTCGTCCCAACTGGTCCAGAAGCTGTCCGGGTTGACCAGGTAGCGGACGGTCGCCCGGGGCAGGTGGCGTACCTCGTGGCGGCGGCCGTAGCGGCGCACCAGTTCCCAGTCCTCGCGGGGCAGTACCTCCGGGGTGCGGCGCAGCCGGCTGAAGTACAGGGACCGGTTGCGCCGCGCCACGAAGGCGTTGGTGTCCAGGAAGGCCTCGTGGGCGGCGCGGCGGCGGTCGAAGGGCACCGAGAGGACGTCCCGGTCGGTGCCGTCGGGCAGCACCCTGCGCAGTGCGGTGTAGACGGCGTCGGGCCCGTCGGGTGCCTCCAGCGTGGCCAGGGCCTGCTCCAGGTGGTCGGGCTCCCAGAGGTTGTCGTCGTCGAGGAAAGCCACGTAGCGCGACCTGGTCAGCCGGATCCCGACGTTGCGCACGACGCCGGCGGTTGCCGTGTTGCGGGCCAGCGAGACGGCGAACAGCCTCGGGTCGGCGGGAAGTTCGGGCAGTCCGGCGCCGTCGTCGACGACGATGACCACCTGGTCGGTGACCGTCTGGGCGAGGGCGGAGCGGACGGCGGCCCGCAGGGCCTCGGGGCGTCGGTGGGTGGGGATGACGGTGGCGACCAAGGCGGCCGGCGGTGCGCCCAGGTCGGCGGCCAGGCGATGGGTCTCGGCGTCCTCGAAGCGGCGAAGCCGTAGGGCGGAGGGGGCCAGCAGGACCTTGTTCCGGGCTTCGAAGAGCACCAGCCAGCCGAAGGTCCGCTTGAGCAGTTCCCAGGGGGCCCGCGCGATCCGGCGCATCATGTCCTGTCGGTCCTCTCGGTGGTCAGGAGGCGGGTGGGGGTTCGACCGGGCGGCCGTCGGACATGCGGTTGCCCTTCCACACGTTCCCGGCGCCGGCCGCGTTCCAGGCGGTGGCGGCGCCGTAGGCGCCGGCGGCCGGGTGGTACTGGGTGGAGAAGACGTTGTTCGTGACCTGGATGCCGGTGGCGCCCGGGCCGCCGCCGTAGAGGGCGTACGCTCCCCCGGCCAGCCAGTTGCCGTCGACGACCACGGAGGAGACCACTCCGGTGTCGGCGAACAGGCCCACGGCCGCGGTGGCGCCCTTGTCCACCGTGGTGGAGTTGAGCAGGGTGTTGCCGCGGATGGTCAGCCGGCCCTTGTTGCCGCCGCCACTGATGACGGCGTCGGTGTGCTGCCATTCGCCGCCCTGGTTGCGGAACGCCACGATGTCGTGGACGTAGTTGTCGTGCAGGTCCCCCTGCCCCATGGACAGGGCGTTGCCGAACACCGAGATGTCGCACCAGCCGACCTCGATGGAGCTGCCGCCCATGTTGGAGACCGCGTAGTTGACCCCGCCGTTGTCGGGGCCCTTGCCGGGGACGGCGGTGATCGTGGTGTGCAGGACCTTCAGTCCGCTGAAGCCGGGGCGCAGGTTGATCCCCCACCAGTTGGTCGAGGTGATCCTGCTGTCGATGACGGTGACGTCGTCGGCGTAGATGTCGAGGGAGCCGCGGATGTCCCAGCCCTTGATGACCGTGCCGTCCTGCTTGACGGACATGTTCCCGGTGTCGTGTCGCTCCAGCTCGATCCGCGGGCCGGTGGTGCTCGCGTCGGGGAATCCGCAGGTGCCGGGCGAGGTGCAGGCGGGGGTGGTGGGCGGCGGTTCGCTCCCGGACGGCGAGGCGGTCGGGGAGGGCGGGCCGGAGGTGGTCGGTGAGGCCGACGCCGAGGGCGGGGCCGGGGCCGTGGTGGAGGGGGTGGCGGGCCCGGTGGCGCCGGGGGCGGCCGCGTGCTCGCTCACCGCGGTGCGGTCGGCCTGGTAGAGGGTGAGGACGACGGCGAGCACCACTCCGGCGAGCAGCCACGCCGTCAGGCGCCTTCGATGCTGTGTCACAGCTGTCTAGCCTTTGAGTAATGCGCGGCCGGGCAGGACGCACAGGACGTAGCAGAGGGTTCCGGCGGCTCCGGTCGCCAGGAGCGCGAACACGCCGCCGCCCAGGTACCGCTCCAGGAGGAGGAGTACGGCGGCCATCACCGTGCCGCCGAGCAGCGGCCAGGCGCAGGCCCGGGCGACGGTGCCCAGGCGGATGCCGCCGCGGTGCAGGGCGAGGAGGAAGACCGGGACCACGACGGCCCCGGCGACCAGGACGTGCCCCTGGGCGACTCCGACGATCCCGCCGGTGCGGGCGCCGATCACGAGGACCGGGATCAGGACGATCAGCCACAGGCCCTGGACGCCGATGAGCGAGCGGCGGCGGCCGATGGCCACCAGGCAGTCGTAGGCGAGTTCGCAGCCGATGCGGACCAGGCCGAGCGCCATCAGCCAGGGCAGGGCCCGGGCGGCGGGCAGCCAGCGTTCGCCGTAGATCAGTTCCACGACGGGGGCGGCGAGGGCGGCGAGCAGGACGCAGATCGGGACGGTGCCGGCCATCACGACGCCGAGGGCGCGGGCGAATCCGGCGGCCAGCGCCTGCGGGGAGTCGGCCAGTCGGGAGAAGCCCGCGAAGGAGACGCGGCGGGCGGCTTCGGAGATGATGCGGACGGGCCAGCCGGAGATGTTGAAGGCGAGCACGTAGAAGCCGAGGGCCAGCGGGTCCAGGGCCGAGCCCACCACCATGGTGTCCACGTTGACCACGCCGAGGGCGAGCATGCTGGCACCGGCGAGCGGCAGCCCGAACCGGAGCAGGGCGCGGGCCTGTTCCCGGTCCCAGCCGAATTTCAGCGTGCCGGGTGCGGCGAGGCAGCAGCCGATGAGCGCGGCCACGTTGCCGACCACGGATCCCCAGGCGAAGCTCATGGCGCCCCAGCCGTCGACGGCGAGGAGCAGGGTGACCGCGGTGCTGAGGACGAAGTTGAGGCCGTCGACGGCCATCCGTCGGCCCTGCGCGAACTCCCGGGTGAGGAAGCCGGCGGGGACCTGGGAGAGTCCGTCGAGGACCACGCACAGGCACATCACCCGCAGGACGCCGGAGGCCTCGGGCGAGCCGAGCACCCCCGCCACCGCGGGGGCGACCGCGAACAGTACGGCGTACAGCAGGCAGCTGGAGGCGGCGCTGAGGGTGAGGACGGTCGGGGCGAAGCGGCGGGGGTCGCCCTCCCAGCGCACGATCGCGAGCGAGACGCCGAGTTCGTTCGCGGAGAGGAGGACCAGCAGGACCGTCTGGGCGATCCCGTACACGCCCCAGGCCTCGGGTCCGAGGAAGAAGCGGGCCAGGACGATGCCGGTCGCGAAGTTCCCGAGGCGCATGACCACGGTGTTGATCAGGCTCCATTTGGCCGCGGAGCCGACCTTGCGGCCCAGCGACGGCGCCGGAGCCGGGGTGGTGTCGCTCGCGGTGTCCGCCGCGGGGCCGGTCACGGTGATCCGGCCGTACGGGAGCCGACGGCGCCGGAGCCGGCCGGATGGGCGACGGTCATGCGCAGGGTGGCCGTCGGGTCACCGGCGTCGGCATCGGAGCGCTCGCCGCTCTCGCCGCCCTCGGAAGGGGCAGGCCGGTGCTTGCCCGGCGAGGCCCCCCGGCGCTTTCGGGCCTCCACGAAGAAGGTGGCCACCAGGCTGAGGACGAAGCCCAGTGCGCCCGCCATGATCAGGAACTGGAGCCTGGCCTTGGTCTGTGCCTCCGGCTTCTGGGGAGGCACGATCGTGGCCATCCGGATCATGGCGTCGGGGGTCACCGACTGCTGGGTCTGGAACTCCAGCAGCCGCTTCTCGGCGTACTTGGTGAGGATCTCGTCCGACTTCAGCACGGCGGCCCGGTCGGTCCCGACGACGCTCAGCCACATGTAGGGGCCGAGCGCGTTGTCGGCGATCTTCGCCTCGTGCAATCCGGTGACGCCCAGGGACTTGAGGTCGGCCTTGGCGTCGTCGGAGTTGAGGTTGCGGGCCAGGCCGTCGGCCATCCCGGTGAGCGAGGCCTGGGTGCTCAGGAAGGGGTTGCCGTCGAAGGCCACCGTGGCCTTCTTCGAGTTCAGCAGGGTCACCGTGCTCTGCGACCGGTACTCCACCGGGACCAGCAGGTACACGGCGGCGGTGAGCGCCGCCGTGATCAGCAGTCCGGGCAGCAGCACGTACCAGCGTCTGCGCATGACCCGCCAGATCTCCGCGAGATCCATGGTCTTCCCCTTCGAATTGCGTTTACAGCACGTGCTGTCGTTCGGTGGCCGCCCCGTGCGACACGAGGTCGGTGGGGCGCGGCCTGGTGTGCGCGGGCGGTCCGTCGAGCAGGACCGCGGCGATGCGCTCGCTCGCCCGGCCGTCCCAGAGTTCGGGGCAGCGCGGCGCGGGCGGATCGTCCAGGACCCGGTTCACGGTGGCGGTGATGCGCTCCGGGTCCGTGCCCGCCAGCACGTTCGTACCCTCCTCGACGGTGATGGGGCGCTCGGTGTTCTCCCGCAGGGTCACGCAGGGCACCCCCAGCGCGGTGGTCTCCTCCTGGATGCCCCCGGAGTCGGTGAGGACCACGCGGGCGGAGTCCTGCAGGGCGATGAAGTCGAGGTATCCGGCGGCCGGGACCAGCCGGATACCGCCGGGCACGCCCAGCTCGGACAGCCGCTCGGCGGCCCGCGGGTGCACGGGCAGCAGCAGCGGGGTGCGGTCGGCGATCTCGCCCAGCGCCTTGAGCAGGCCGCGCAGCGCCCCCGGGTCGTCCACGTTGGCCGGACGGTGCAGGGTGACCAGGCCGTAGCCGCCCCGGGTCAGCCCGTACCGGTCCAGGACGTCCGACTGTCTGGCCCGGTCCAGGTTGGCGAGCAGGGTGTCGATCATGACGTTGCCGACGACGTGGATCTGGTCCTCCCGGTAGCCCTCCGCCCTCAGGTTCACGGCGGCGTCGGGCGAGGGGGCCAGCAGGTAGTCGCTGAGCCGGTCGGTGGCGACCCGGTTGACCTCCTCGGGCATGCTCCAGTCCCGACTGCGCAGTCCGGCCTCCACGTGGGCCAGCAGGGGGCCGGCCTTCGCGGTGACCAGGGCGCAGGCCAGGGTGGAGTTGATGTCGCCGACCACCACGACGGCGTCCGGGGCGAGTTCCTCGATGAGCGGCTCGAAGGCGGCCATCACCCGACCGGTCTGCTGGGCGTGGCTGCCGGATCCGGCGCCCAGGTAGCGGTCGGGCGGCCGGATGCCGAGGTCGCGGAAGAACACGTCGTTCATCGACTCGTCGTAGTGCTGCCCGGTGTGGACGAGGATCACCTCGGCGCCGCGGCGCTCCAGTGCGTCCATCACCGGTTTGATCTTCATGTAGTTGGGCCGGGCCCCGGCCACGCAGACGATCCTGGTCACGGGGTCAGAGCACCTCCACGGTGGGCCCGGAGACCCGGTTGCGGCAGTCGAGGACGTAGGAGGCGTGCTCGGTGACCATCTGGTAGTCGAAGGAGTCGTGGTCGGTGAGCAGGACCACGACGTCGGCGGCCGCCAGCTCCTTGCGGGTCGGTTCGACCCGCACCAGGCGGGCGTCGACCTTGATGCTCTCGACCACGTGGGGGTCGGCCGCGCGGACCTTGGCCCCCATGTCGAGGAGCAGCTGGGCGATGCGGACGGCGGGCGACTCCCGGGCGTCGCCGGTGTTCTTCTTGTACGCGAGTCCCAGCAGCAGGATCTTGGAGCCGTTGACCGAGCGGCGCTTGGCGTTGAGCGCGTCGATCACGCGGCGCGTCACGTACTCGGGCATGTGGTTGTTGATGTCGTTGGCGAGTTCGACGAAGCGGAAGTTCTGCCCGAGTTCGCGCTGCACGCGCCAGTTGAGGTACGAGGGGTCGATCGGCAGGCAGTGGCCGCCGACGCCGGGGCCGGGGGTGAACTTCATGAAGCCGAAGGGCTTGCTGGACGCCGCCTCGATGGCCTGCCAGACGTCGATGTCCAGGTGGCGGGCGAACATCGCGATCTCGTTGACGAGGGCGATGTTCACGTGGCGGAAGGTGTTCTCCAGCAGTTTGGCCAGCTCGGCCTCCTTGGGGGAGCGCACGGGCACGGTGGTGTCGACGAGGTCCCCGTAGAAGGACTCGACGGCCTTCAGTGAGCGGGCGTCGACGCCGGACACCACCTTGGGGGTCTGTTGGAAGCCCCAGACGGTGTTGCCCGGGTCGATGCGTTCGGGGCTGTAGCCCAGGTGGAAGTCCTCGCCCGCGGTGAGGCCGGAGCCGTCCTCCAGGATGGGCGCGAACAGTTCCTCGGTGGTGCCCGGGTAGGTGGTGGACTCCAGGATGACGGTGGCACCCGGGCGCAGGAAGCGGGCCAGGGTGTGCGCCGACTCCTCGATGTAGCGCAGGTCCGGGGCTCCGTCCTGTAAGGGTGTCGGGACGGTGACGACGGCGACGTCGAAGCCGCCGCAGTCCCGGGCCAGTTCGCTGGGGCGGTAGGTGCCGCGAGCGAGCGCGCGGGCCAGCCGTTCGGAGGAGACGTCCTCCACGTACGACTCACCGGCGGCGAGGCTCTTGACCCGCCGGGTGTCCACGTCGTACCCGATCACCTGATGTCCGACCTCGGCGGCTCGGATGGCCAGCGGAAGTCCGACGTATCCCTGTCCCACGACGACGACGCGCATCAGTAACTCCTGTTCGCGGAAGGGGCGGACGGTGTGCGGTGGATGAGCTCCCGGACCGTCATGAGGAGGAAGGCAGCGTTGGTGGTGAGGTAGCGCTTGCCGAGACGGCGCGGCTCCTGGAGGGTGCGGTAGAACCATTCGAGTCCCATCCGCTGCCAGACCAGGGGGGCCCGCTTGGTGATGCCGGCGAGGATGTCGAAGGAGCCGCCGACGCCGTGGACCACATGGGCACCGGTGCGCTTGCCGTAGCCGGCGGTGAAGATCTCCTTCTTGGGCGAGGTCATGCCGAGGAACAGCAGCCGCGCCGCGCTGTCGGCGATGGCGTCGGCGATGCCCTCCTGGTCACCGTCACCGAAGTAGCCGTTGCGGCTGCCGGCCACCCGCAGCTTCGGGAAGCGCTCGGAGATCTGCCCGAGCATCATCTCCAGGACGTCCTCCTGGGCCCCGAGCAGGTAGACGGGGATGTCCGCCACCTCCGCGGCGGCCAGCAGCCGCATGAACAGGTCGATTCCGGCGACCCGTTCGGGCAGTTTCACACCCAGCACCCGGCCGGCCCAGACCACGGCCTGGCCGTCGGCCAGGACGAGGTCGCAGCCGGCGACCGCCTCGGCGAGGAGGGGGTCGCGCCGCATGTTGACCAGCTTGGCCGCGTTGACCATGCCGATCTCGATCTGTTCGCCGCGCCGCACCGCGTCCAGGCAGCGCTGCACGGTCTCGTCCATGGTCAGCGGGTCGAGCGGGACCCCGAAGAGGGACTGTCGTCGTGTCATCTCTGGGGTCCCCCGAGCCAGGCGAAGAGCATCCAGCCGAACTCGTACGGCCGGCACTCGCGGTCCACGGCGCCGGGTCGGAAGATCCGGTCGAGCGGGGCGAGCCGGGCGTGCGGTGCCACGCGGGTGGTGAGCCCCCGGGCGGCCCGGACGGCCTTCTTCGGGTCGCCGCGGTAGACCTTGCGCCAGGTGACGCCGAAGTCCTCGCGGATCATCGACTCCCGCGGGTTCCCGGTGGGGTCCGCGAGTTCGGGCACGTCCTTCATCCAGCGCAGGCCGCGGCGGATCGCCGCGCCGAAGTCGGTGCCACCCGCCTCGGCCAGGTCGAACAGGGCGGTCGGGGCCATTGCGTGCTGGTGCACGCTGTAGACCGGGTAGCCCTCCACCACGCCGCCCTCGCGGGCGTCGTAGTGCCACCACCACTGTCCGCCGTCGCCCTGCAGTTCGCAGATACGGGCGGCGCAGGCGTCGGCGGCCGCGAGGGCCTGCGGGTCGTCGCCGCTCGCGTGCAGCCGGGCCAGTGCCTGCAGCGGATAGGTCTGATCGGCGAAACAGGCCACGTGGGACCGGTAGCCGGGGACCAGCCCGGGCTCGGTGGCGTGCGGGAAGAGCGGGCTGTCGCCGACCCGTGCCGCGAGCAATCGTACGCGGGCCGCCGCGAGGCGCTCCTCCACGTCCACCACGGCGCGCGCGGCCGTGAGCGCGGAGAGCACCCAGGCGGCCTCGACCGTGTACTGCGGCCGCCCGGGTACGTCGAGCGCGGCCACCCGGTCCAGGGCGTCGGCCAGTTTGGGATGGCCGGTCTCCGCGGCGGCCCAGGCGATGAGCGCCGCGTCGCCGAGGTTCACCACCCCGGGGAGCCGTTCCACGAGCAGCCCCGTGAACTCCTGCGCGGTGTGCCCGCCGAAGAGCGCGCGCTGCCGGTCCTCGGGCAGGAAGCGGGCTCCGAGCGCGGTGATCGCCGCGTACCGGGTGCTCGTTCCCCGCTGCTCCAGGACGGGGGTTCCCTCGGGTGAGACGACCCCTGCCCGGGTGAACACGAAGGTCTCCTCGTCCGGCAGGTACATCGCCGGTAGCCCTGCCTCGGCCAGCGCGAGCAGCCGCTCGGCGAGGGCGTGCAGCGACTGGTCCTCGTGGGCCAGTGCTCCTAATCGTGTGGTGTTCATCGGGTCCCCACCCCGAATCCCCTGGTGCTCCCCGCACCCCGTATGTCCGAGCTGTACGGCTCCAACACACCTACCCCCTCTGATCGTTCTCCTCGGACGGACCTGGCGGTCGTCGCTCCGTGGAGGGGGACTGCGCATGACGGCGTCCGTGCCCGCGGCGATGTCACGCCGATGGCACGAACCGTCCGAAGGCCGGCGTCTGGATCCCCCCAGCGATGCCTCGGACCGGGACACGCGTGAACGGCAGTGTCAGCAGGCGCGGGTGTGCCCGCGCCGGCCATGGCACTGCCCCGGTGCCCTCGTCGTACACAACCCCCCACTGAACATGGCCTGTTGCCTGCTCAGATCCCGTGTGCAGGGACACGTTATGCCCGCGGATGTTCGTTGATTGCGGTTTTGAGGAAATGCCGGTGCCCTAAACTGCCGACATTCCGTCAGGTTCGCTCGATGAGCGTGCCGTCCTTCTCTTCGTGCAGCGCTCCGGTGCGCGGGCACTCCCAGGTACCCGGTTCCCCCTCGCGCTCCACGAGGCGGACCCCGGCCCGGCCCACCCACCCGATCCGGCGCGCCGGCACACCCGCGACGAGCGCGAAGTCCGGCACGTCCTTGGACACCACGGCGCCGGCCGCGACGAGCGCCCAGCGCCCGACGCGCACCCCAGCCACGCACACCGAACGGGCCCCGAGCGAGGCCCCCTCGGCGACCACGACCCCGGCGGCCTCCCAGTCGCCGTCGCGCTTGATCCGACCCTCGGGGTCGACGGCGCGCGGGTAGAAGTCGTTGGTGAGCACCGCCGCGGGGCCGATGAAGACCCCGTCGCCGAGGACCGCGGGTTCGTAGACGAGTGCGTAGTTCTGCAGCTTCACGTGGTCGCCGATCCGTACGCCGGGGCCTACGTACGCCCCGCGCCCGACGATGCACCCGCGCCCGAGCCGGGCCTCCTCACGGATCTGCGCCAGATCCCAGATCGTGGTTCCCTCACCGATTTCGGCGCTCTCGTCGACCTGGGAGGAGGGTTGGATACGGACACTCACGGCACGGTCCCCTTACGGCTGCGAGGCATACGGAAGCACAGATGCACCATGTACGGATGTACGGAGTGCGGGTGTACGAACCGAGCATATGCGCCGACGGGTCGGCCCACCCGCAGATCAACCGACTGTTCACGCAACGCACTTGGGCCCGGCCCGGGGCGAAGGGGCACAGGAGGCGCGCGGGAGCGGAACCGCGCTCCGGCTCACGTTCGGCGCATCGAGGGGCGGACCGGGGTGAAACCCGATCGACCCTGGGGCGTTAGAGGGGTGAGCTGCCGTTTCGCCCGCGGCGCAGACGCGAGTACGAGGAGCACGATGACAGACCCGAGGCCGGCCGGACGCGGTCGGATGAAGCTGGCAGCCCGATGCCGGGTGGCCACGGAGGCCCCCGCCTTCGGGATGGTCGTCTTCTGCGCGATCCTCTTCAACGCCGCCTTGATGGGGGTGGAGACGTACAGCGGCCTCGCCGCGGAGTACCGGCTCGTGCTGCAGGGCGCGGAGAACTGCTGCCTGGCCCTGTTCACCCTGGAGATGCTGCTGCGCGTGGGCGCCTGCGCGGACCGGCCGAAAGCATTCTTCCGCGACCCGTGGAACCTCTTCGACCTCGCGGTCGTCGCCTCCGCCTTCGTCCCGCTCGTCCGCGAGAACACCACCCTGCTACGGCTGCTGCGCCTGGCCCGGGTCCTGCGCACCGCCCGCTTCCTGCCGCACCTGCGCATCCTGCTGGTCGCGGTGGGCCGCAGCCTGCCGGGCACCGCCAGCTTCCTGTTCGTCGGCGCGCTGGTGCTGTACGTGTACGCCATGATCGGCTGGGTCTGCTTCGCGAGGTCGGACCCCGGGCACTACGGCTCGGTGGGCCGCGCGATGCTCACGCTCTTCCTGCTGACCACGCTCGACGGTCTGACGGACGCCGTCCGCGCGGGGCTGCAGATCTCCCGGCTGAGCATCATCTACTACGCCTCCTACGCGCTGCTCGCCTCCTTCGTGCTGGTGAACGTACTCATCGGCGTGGTCCTCAATTCCCTGGACGAGGCACGCGAGATGGAGGACGAGGCGAAGCGCGCCCCGGCGCCGGGGGCGGAGCCCGACGTCCGGGCGCGGATCGCCACGGCCCGCCGGGCCCTGGACGAGATCGAGGCGAGCCTGCCGCCCACGGCCGACCGGCCGGAGCGGCGGCTGGAGGCCTCGCACAGCGGGACCTGACGGCCGGGGCCGCCCCGGTCATTCGTTCTCGGCGTCGAGCAGCCGGATGTCCCACGTGCCGTCGGAGCGCCGGGTGGAGGCCCAGCGGTCCGGCGGGACGACCGAGGAGAACTGCCCGACGATCGAATCCGCTTCGAAGAGCACTCCTTCGAAGCGGACCCGGCCCCGGAACGTGGCGTGCGCGAAGTCCACCGGTCCTTCGAACACCGCCCCGGTGGACAGGAGCCCGCGCTCCCATGTCGCCGACGCGAAGGAGACGGATCCCGCGAAGCCGGTCGCGCTCATCCCCGCCAGGCCGCGAAAGACGGTGCGGGTGAAGTCCGCCGTCCCGTCCACCCGCATCCCGTTCAGGTCCGCGGAGGCCTGCAGCACGGCCCGGCCGAAGGAGACGTCGGCGAGGAAGACCGCGTCCTTGAACCCCGCCGAGCCGCGAAAGCGCGTCCGGCGGAAGGTCGCCGCGCGGTGGAAGCGGCACCGGTCGAAGTCGCCGACGTGCTCGAAGACCGCGCCGTCGAGGGAGACCGGCCCGGCGAAGGTGGCCCCGGCGAAACCGGCCCGGCCCGCGAAGGTGGCCCGGACGAAGGACGCGCGATCCGAGAACTCGATGTCCGGCCGGTTCCAGCCCTCCGCGAACCGTGCCCGGTCGAAGGCCGCCGGCCCCACTCTGGCGGGTCCCGGAACGCTCGGCTGCAACGCCATGAGGAGGCGCGGCAGCAGGCCGTGATCGAAGGTGGTGCCCCGGAGGTCCACCGGCGCTCCCGGCGACAGTGTCCCGAGGTAGGTTTCCTGGTCCTCGATCTCCAGATGGGCAAGGCACCGCTCGTGGCCCGGCAGCCGGATGCCGATGCAGGCCTGCGGGTCGGCCGGCGAGGCCTCGAGTCCGCAGGCCGGCCAGTCGATGCCCTCGTCCAGGAGCCCGCCCGACTCCGTCAGTACCTGCCCGAGCACCCCGGCGGGCGCGTGGTCGTCGGAACACACCCAGCCCTCGTCGTCGCCACCCACCCGGTGCAGTGCGAGCCGGGCGGGCGAGCCGATCACGTCACCCAGTTCCTCGTGCAGGCGGTGGGAGACGGCGAGGACGAGCGCCCCCGGCCGCACCGTCCGTCCCAGCAGATCCGCGATCACGGGGTGCCGCACCAGCCGGGCGCTCTCGTCCGTGCCACGTCCCACGGCCACGCCGAGCGAGGGGTGCATACCGTCCACGCGCCGGAATCCGTACCGGGTCATGACCCCGGGCAGATCGTGCAGGAGCCGGCCCGCCTTGGCGTGGGCGCCCGGAGCGGCGAACGTGACGAGCAGCGGAGCGTCCCCCTCGCCGCCGGTCAGCCGCCCGCCGACACCGGTGTGCCGCATGAGCTCGACCAGCATGTCGCGCGTCTCCGAGAGCGGCGTGCTCCCGGTCGGGACCACGCCGTCGGTGCCGGGCAGCACCGCCAGGCACACCGCGGTCTCCGTGTCCCGCGCCCGCCCGGAACCCTCCAGCGCCGCGCGGAAGCCCGGCTGTTCCAGCAGGGCGTCGGCCAGCAGGAACACCATGCGGTCGGGCCAGACCGTGTGGACGACGCCGATCAGCGCACCGTCCGCGGAGACGGGGCCGCCGCGGAAGTGCGTCCAACCCTCCGGTTCCGCGGAGAGCCGGACGAGCTCGCCGTTGCGTTCGCCGTCGTGCGGAGCCACCTCGCCCGTGAGCGCGAGCGGGTCCCCCTGGTCGGTGCGGCCGTCGATCCGCAGCCGGTCCAGGCGGTGGTGCTCCCCCGCCGTCAGCCAGGGCAGCGGCTCCACACCGACCGCCGGATCCATCAGGTCCTCGTCGGCCTGGAGCAGCAGCATCCGGGGCGCCGCGTCGTCCCACCACACCGCACGGCAGGGGATCTCCCGGTCACCGGGCCGCACCCAGGCCACCGCGCCCGCGGGGGGCACCGCGTCCCCCACCGTGAGCACGAGGCGCCGGGTCAGCAGGGTGCCGACCTCCTGCGGCTCGGCCATCCCGTCGTGGCGGACCCGGACGACCCGGTCGGCCAGGCCCCGATCCCGCGGTGGCCGCGCCGCGAACGGCAGGGCGCCCTCGGCCACCCGGCGCACGCCCTCCCGGCCCGTGGTGACCCGGGTCGCGGAGAAGTCCGGGCCGGTGCTCCGGTTGCGCGACATGAACTCCCAGACGCGGCGCCGGACCAGTTCCCGTACGGCGGCCACGTCCCCACGCAGCTGTGAGCCGAGCAATGCCTCCCGTACGCCGGGCAGGAACTCGAACTCCACCTCCCCGGGATCCCGTTCGTCCTCCCAGGTCTCGAAGAGCCCGCCGAGGGCGACTTCGGCGAGGTGACCGTGTTCCGAGTCGCGCAGCAGGGAGCGCCGGACGAGGGTCATCACGGGCAGGGTCAGCGGTACGGCGGCCAGGTGGGCGGCGAGCTGCTGGGCCGTCGGCGAGGCGCTCGCCCGGAAGCGTTCCACCACGTCCAGGGCGCTGCGGCCGCCGGCGGGGGCGGGATCCTCCGGGGCGCTCGCGACGGCGGGTTCCGGGTCCAGGCGCAGACAGGCCAGGCGCCGCCACCGGCCGTCCCCGGAGACCACCCGCACCAGCCGGGCCAGGCTGCCGGAGGCGACCCCGACCACGGGAACCACGGGGACGCCGGGCGGGGCGGCGGTGCGGCGGCGGCCGGCGCGGGCGCTGCGGGCGGCCGGGACCCGCTGCCAGGAGCGGGTGGCGGCGGCCGGCCGGTCGGCGCGGACGGCGAAGGGGACGGGCCGGACGGCGCCGCGTGTCCAGAGCCGTTCGGGCAGGACGTTCAGTACGGCCACGGCGTTGTGGGCGCACCAGTGCCGGAGCATGCTCCGCATCGGGGCCTCCCGCCAGCCGCCCGCCACGGTGTCGGAGAGGACCAGGATCAGCCGGCGGCCCGCCGGGTCGGCCAGTTCCAGGGGGTTGCGGGGCGGGCCGTCGTGGCCGTGGGTGACCATCGGGGTGGCGCCGGCGCCGGTGCCGGTCAGCTGCCAGGTGCGCACGTCGCGGAAGACCCCGCTGCGGGTCAGGACGCGGCGGAGCTCGTCCACGTGGTCCGACCAGAGCAGCATGGAGTGGTGGGTGTCGACGACCAGTGCCAGGTCCAGCCAGCGGCTCTCGGCGGGGCGCAGGACCGGGGTCGTCACCATGCGCTCGATGCTGCGTTCCACGGTGAGCTGCTCGTCCAGTTCTTCCCCCGGGCCGCCGATGGAGCGTCGACCGACGGGCCGCAGGGAGCGCATCAGGGCGAGCGGGTCGTCGAGGGAGGCGGCGCGGGGCAGTCGCAGGGGTGAGCCCCGGCGTTCCGTGGCCTCGTCGGCCGGTTTTCCGGCGAACTCGCGCCGGGCGGCCGGGAAGAGCTGGACGGCCGGTTCGCCGCCGGCCGGGACGTCCGTCCCGGGCGCGGAGCCGGGCTCGGGTGAAGGGGGGTCGAGGGGCGGCGGCCGCCCGCCCGGCGGGTCGGCGCCGGGCTCGTCGGGCGGGCGGGTCCCGGCGGGGTCCACGCGGGCCGCCAGCCACAGGATGTCGGCGATCTCCTCCGCCCCGATGCCGGTGCTCGGGACGCTGCCGTCGGCACTGTCGGTGCCGTCGGCGAGGGCCGCGAGCAGCTTCTCGATCACGCCGTGGGCCCGGTCAGGTGCTGCATGACGGTGGCGAGGAAGCGTTCGCGGTCCGCGGGCGCGGACCAGGCGCCGGCGAGGCGGAGTTGGATGGCGTTGAGGAGCTGGTCGGTGGCCAGGTCGCCGTCCTCGCCGCGGTCGAGGAAGGCCTGGACGAGGTCCTGGTACTCCTCGCCGGAATCGATGTCGACCCCGAGCCGGCGGCGGACGATGCGGGCGAGCTTGTCCGGCCCGGGCGGCTCCAGGTGCAGGCGGACGCAGCGGCGCAGGAAGGCGGGCGGGAAGTCGCGTTCGCCGTTGCTGGTGAGGACGACGATGGGGAAGTAGCGGCACTGGACACGGCCCTGGGTGATCCGTACGACCGCGTCGGGGTCGTCGTCGGTGCCGATGGCGACGGTGGGGTCCTCCTGGGCGAGGCGGGCGAGTTCGGGGATGAGGAAGCCGCCGTCCTCGAAGACGGTGAGGAGGTCGCCGGGGAGGTCGATGTCGCTCTTGTCGATCTCGTCGACGAGCAGGACGCGGGGGCGGTCCTGCGGGAGCAGGGCGGTACCGAGGGGGCCGAGGCGCAGATAGCGGGAGATCGAGGGGGCGGAGGGGGTGTCCCGCGGGGGCGCGGTCGCGGGTTCGGTCGGGGGCGAGGTCGCGGGTGCGACCGCTGCCGGGTGTGCTCCGGGGGTGCGCAGTTGCTCCAGCCCGGCCTCCTGGAGGCGGCCGATGGCGTCGTACAGGTACAGCCCGTCCCGCAGGACGGTCCGGCTGGTGATCGGCCAGTGCAGTACGGGCCCCAGGTTCAGGTCGGAGGCGATGCTGTAGGCGAGGGTGGACTTGCCGACGCCCGGTTTCCCGGTGACGAGCAGCGGCCTGCGCAGGTGCAGGGCCGTATTGACCACGTCCTTCTCCGGCTCGTCGGGTACGTAGCCCTCGCCGCGTCGCCAGGTGCGCTCCCAGGCCGCTCCCGCGCACCCGGGCGGCGCGTATCCGGGGTCGGGGGCGCCGGTGAAGTCCCGCCAGGGTGGCGGGAATCCGGCCTCCAGGCGGGCACGCCGGTCCGCGCCCTCGCCGGTCCCGTGGTACAGCCACCAGTCCTTCACCACTGCCTCTGCCTCCATCTTCGGTTCCGCCGTCGGTCGGTGGTCGGGGTCAGGCCAGGGACCGGAGGCCCGGCATGTCGTCGGGATCGTCCCACAGGAGTACCAACTGGTCTCCCCCTGCGGGCGGTTGGTGGGCGTGCGCGGCTCCCGCGGCGGCGCGTGCGGCTCCCGCGGCGCCGCCGGACTGGCCGCCGTCGAGGCGGGTCTGCTGGAAGCCACCAAGAGCGAAGTCCCCTTCATCACCGAGGCCGCACA
>NZ_JBGBPT010000025.1:0-32642 GCF_041106355.1 Streptomyces sp. BF23-19
CCACCGCTGCCACACCGCACTCGACGGACACCCACCCATCAGCCGAGTCAACAACCCTGCGAGTCAATACACCTAGGCTGTGCGCCGGTCGGCCCCAGGCGCGGGGGCCCAGGGGGCGGGGAACAGGATGTCCGTAGAACGTCACATAGCAGGGATGCTCCAGCAGATCGCCCGTCAGGAGGACGTCGTCGAGATCGCCCCCCAGGGCTCCGCGGCGAAGGCGGCCGCCCTGGCGCACGTGGCGGAGCAGTACGGCTACACGTACGGCATGGCGTACAGGACCGGGTTCAAGAACTCGCTCGTCCAGGTCCGGATGTACCGGGACCCGCGGCCCGACGCGCGCGTCCGCGAGGCGGCCACCATCAGCGCCCATCCTCGGGCGGGCAACGGCGGGACGGTGCCCGGGCTGGAGCAGGGATCGCTGAAGCCGCTCCCCGGGGCGGTCGGTGCCGCCGCCGTGCTGAAGGACCTCATCACCTTCGACGTCATGGCCATGTACATCGCCAACCGGAGCCAGAAGGTGAAGAGCTACCTCGCCTGCGCGGCCCTGACCGGCCTCATGCTCCTCGACAGGTCACCGGTCGAAGCGGTCGCCTCCGGCGGGGCGGTCGCGCTGCTCTTCACCGTGGCGTTCAAGGTGGGCGAGATCCGCCGCGCGAAGATCTCACAGCGGCTGACGGCGGCCGGGTTCCTCGCGGTGCGCGACGAACAGGGCGGCCAGCGGTTCCTGCGCCCGGGGCAGCAGTTGCCCGGCCACACCAACCCGTTCGCCGCCTGAGGCCCTGGCCTGCGGCGCAGCAGGACGTACCAACCTTCGCCGCGGATGGGTGTCGCGCGCGACGAGGGTTCCCAGGACTGGGTCAGGCTCAGCGCGGAAATCTCCGAAGAGCGCTTCGGACCGGCCGCCCAGGCGCGGATGGCGGAGCTGCTGCTGGTTTTCTCGCAGGAGGTGGACCCGTCCTACGCGTAGGTCGGCCACAGCCTGACGCGACCTGGGCTCCGACCCAGGTCGTCGATCGGGGCCCGGCGCAACTCGATCGCGTGCGCGTCCTCCACGCCGGTTGAGCGGACGGGATGGGTCGGCAGACCGGTCAGTAGACCATCCAGTGGCCGCCGAAGACGGCATCGAGGTCGTACGTCACCCCGAGGTTGATCAGCGCGAACAGGGCGAGCATCAGCACGGTGACCACGGCGAATTGACCAGCGGGATGCTCCAGGAAGCGCCGGAGGGCCGAGCGCCGAATCGTCATGCCCACATGGTGCCCTGCCCCGTCCGTCCGTACAGCCGTTCTGTCTGACGGGTCAAGGATCACCGCGCGCCCTGGCGTGCGGTGGCCGGGCCGAGGGCCGCCTGCTCCAGGACTTCCAGGACGGTGTTGCGGAACAGCTTGGCCTTGTAGCCGGTCTGTGGCAGCGGTCGGCAGCGGGCGAGGACCGTCTCCGCGGCCGCGTCGAGGACGTCGGGGGTGGCCTCCCGGCCGATCAGGGCGGCCTCCACCTCCGTGAGTCGCAGCGGTACGCGGGCCACCCCGCCCGCTGCGACGGCGGCGTGCGTGACGGTGGAGCCGTCGAGCACGACCCGGGCGGTGGCCTCGACCAGGGGCCATTCGGCATGGGCCCGGCTGATGGCCCGGTGGCAGGCGGCTCGTTCGCCGGGCAGGGGTGCGGGCAGGTGGACCGCGGTGAGGATGCGGTCCGGCGGCAGCAGGTGGTCGGCGTGGGAGAGCCGGTCGCCGTCCCCGTACAGGCCGGCGACGCCGCGCGGGGAGTCGCCGTGGACATGAGCCTCGGCGTCGTAGGTGAGCAGGGCCATCGCGAGGGTGGACGGGTGCGGGGCCACGCACGGGCCGTCTCCGCTGACCACGCCGAAGTGGTGGTCGCCCTGGCGTGCGGGGCAGCCGGTGCCGCCCTTCTGGAGGCAGCTGAAGTGAGGATTGCGGTAGTACCAACAGCGGTTGCGCTGCAGCAGGTTGCCGCCCACCGTGCCGGCGGCCCGGATCTGCGGAGTGGCCGCGGTCCCGGCCGCCAGGGCCAGGGCCGGCCAGCCCGCGCGTACCTGCGGATCGGTGGCCAGCTCGGCGAGGGTCGTCAGGGCGCCGATCCGCAGGCCGCCGCCGGGCAGCGGGGTGCAGCCGCGCAGGTGGCCGGCGCCGCCGAGGTCGGTGAACGGTCCGGGAGATACGCCGCTGCGCTGCCGGGCGGTGGTGTCGGTGCCACCGGCGCGCAGCTCCCCGCCGCGGGCCAGGACGGCGGCCGACAGGTCGGTGAGGGCGGTCTCGGTGCTCACGTGGCCAGTCCTTCCAGGAGCCGGTCGGGGCGGATGGGCATGTCGTACGGGCGCCAGCCGGTGGCGTCGTGGACCGCGTTGGCCAGGCTGGCCGCGGTGGGCAGGGTCGCGATCTCGCCGAGGCCGACTCCGCCACCGGGCACGTGGTCGAAGCCCTCCTGGTGGAAGTGGATGGTGATCTCGGGGGTGTCGCCGATGCCGGGGATGCGGTAGTCCTCCATGTTCTCGGTCAGCACCCGCCCGGTGACCGGGTCGGTGCGCCGCTCCTCGTAGAGGGCGTAGCCGACGCCCTGTACGACGGCTCCCTGGCACTGGCCGCGGGCGAGGCGGTCCTCGTGGATCCGGCCCGCCGCGATGCCGCTCCACACGCTCAGCGGGCGGACGCGGCCGAGCCGGGTGTCCACCTCGACCTCGGCGACCTGGACCGATCCGGTGAATCCACGGCCGATCGCGACACCGCCCATGGTGAAGGGGGTCACGAAGCCCCGGCGGTCGCGGGGGCGCCGGCCGGTCACCCGTACCCCGTGCGCGGTGTCCAGCCGGGCGGCGATGTCACCGCCGCCGAGCGCGTCGCGCAGCCGGTCGGCGGCGTCCGCGGCGGCGGGCACGAGGGAGGGCGTGGTGCGGCTGCCGCCGGAGGTGGGCCCGTGGACGGTGTCGCTCCGGCCGACCTCGGCGCGTACGCGCGCCTCCGGCAGGCCGAGCCCCTCGGCGACGGCGCGGCGCAGTACGGTGCGCGAGCCGGTGCCCATGTCCTGTACGGCGCAGCGGGCGACGACGATCCCGTCCTCGACGGTGAGCTCGACCTCGGTGACGGGGTCGAGGAAGTACATCCAGTTGGCCGCCGCGACGCCGACGCCGCGGCCGAACCGGCCGGTCCCCCCGCGGGGGCCGGACCAGACCGGGAGCGCGGCGGCCCGGTCGTACAGGGCGTGCCGCTTGGGGTTGCCGTCCCAGCGGCGGCGTAGGGCGATGGGGTCCTGGCCGAGCCGGTGGGCCATCTCGTCGACGGCCTGCTCCAGGGCCCAGCACATGGTGGGTCCGCCGGGGCCGCGGAACGGGGCGCCCGGGGGCCGGTGGGTGAGCGTGTCGAAGTCGCGGAGCCGACGGGGGGCCTTGCCGTACATGAACCGGGCCAGCGCGGCGACGGTGCCGCCGACCGAGACGCCGCCGTCGTTGTCCGCGTCCATGGCCAGCGCGCTCAGATCGCCGGCTTCGTCCGCGACCATCGCCAGCCGGATCCGGGTGCCGGGGCGGTATCCGCCGTCGGTGAGTTCCTCGTCCCTGTCGAGCACCACTCGTACGGGGGCGCCGTGCAGCCGGGCCAGTTCGGCCGCGGCGACGACGTCGGAGGTCAGTCCCATCTTGCAGCCGAAGCCGCCGCCCACGTGGACGGCCCGCGCCACCACCCGTTCGACGGGCACGCCGAAGCGCTCGGCGGCCAGCTCCGCCGTGCGTTTCACCGACTGGGTGGACACCTCCAGGTGGAGGGTGCCGTCGATCCACCGGGCGAGGCAGGCATGCGGTTCGAGCGGGGTGTGCGTCTGTGCGGCCGTCGTGAAAACGCCCTCCACCACCCGCTCGGGGTGCCGGCTGCGCGCCTCGGTGATCCGGCGTACGGCCGTGGCGGGACGCTTGCTCATGGCGGACGGGCCCCGGAGGTTGCCGCGCCAGCGGGCGGGCACCAGTTGGGGGGTCTCGCCGGAACCCGGCGCCCGCTTGCGTGCCGCCTTGTCCTCGTAGACCGACGGGCCCTCGCCGGTTCGGGCCTGGCGCGCGTCCAGGGCCGCCGGCAGGACCTCGTAGTCCACACTGACCCGCGCGGCCGCCGCCCGTGCGGAGGCCCGGTCCGGCGCCGCGACCGCGGCGACCGGCTGGCCGACGTAGCGCACCACGCCGTCGGGGGGCAGCAGCGGTACCAGGGGCAGGTCGCCGGCTTCGAGGGAGCGTACGTGCGCATGCGCGTGCGGCGAGCGGATGATCACCCCTTCCAGCAGTCCCTCGGGGCGCAGGTCCGTGGTGTACCGGGCCGATCCGTCGGTCTTCTCCGGGGCTTCGGTGCGCGGG
Source organism: Streptomyces sp. BF23-19 (assembly GCF_041106355.1). NCBI lineage: Bacteria > Bacillati > Actinomycetota > Actinomycetes > Kitasatosporales > Streptomycetaceae > Streptomyces > Streptomyces sp. BF23-19. Next base: position 4,355 of record NZ_JBGBPT010000025.1, read on the forward strand.
ACCGTCGGTACCTGGCCGCCGGTCGGGGCGGTGTCGTAGTCGCCTGCGCAGGCGGCGGCCACGGCATCGAAGATTCCCTCGTAGGCGCCGCACCGGCAGAGGTGGCCCGCGAGGGCGTCGGCGATCGGTTCCCGTCCGGGCCGGGTGCGTCCGTGGGCGGCCCGCCACCGCTCGAAGAACGCCGCGGCCTCGACCACGAACCCGGGGGTGCAGTAGCCGCACTGGAGGGCGTCCTCGCCGGCGAAGGCACGGCCGATCGGGTGGTCGGCCAGGCCCTCCACGGTCGTCACCCGTCGGCCGGCGAGACCGACCGCAGGTGTCAGGCAGGAGACCCGGGGTTCACCGTCGACCTGGATCGTGCAGGCGCCGCACACCCCGCCCGCGCAGACGAGTTTGGTGCCGGTCAGCCCCAGTCGGTCCCGGACCACCTCCACGGCGGCCGGGTCGTCGTCCACGTCCACCGCGTGCCGGGTGCCATTGACCTCGAACTCCACGAGACGTTCTCCTCACCGCGGGGTGGCGCCGTCCGGCCTCGCTCCGGCCTTCACGCTCCTTGATATCCCGCGCACGGCTCGGGCGCAGTTCGGCGCCCCGAGGGCCGGTCGTCCCGATTCCCCTTGTTCAGATCTCGAAGAGCGCGCTTGCGGAGGGTCGAGGACGTCGCGGACGCCGGTGACGGCTTCGCGCCGCTTCTCGCGCTTCGCGGCTTCGGCCCACAGCTCGGCGAGTTCGGACCGCTCGGAGGCCACGTGGTCCACGTGGTCCACGTGGTCCACGTACCGGCCGGCTTCGACCGTACGGGGAGCCGTCGGTGCTCAGCGGGAGTCGTCGGGCGGGGCGGTCGCGGCGCGGCGGAACTCGGCGTTGATGCGCTGGGCCTCTTCGAGCTGGTCCTCGAGGATGACGATGCGGCAGGCGGCTTCGACCGGGGTGCCCTGGTCCACGAGCTCCCGGGCGCGGGCCGCGATCCGGAGCTGGTAGCGCGAGTACCGGCGGTGTCCGCCGGGCGAGCGCAACGGTGTGATCAGACGGGCCTCGCCGATGGCGCGCAGGAAGCCTGGGGTCGCGCCGAGGAGTTCGGCGGCCCGGCCCATCGTGTAGGCGGGGTAGTCATCGTCGTCCAGCCGGCCGCCGAGCGAGTCATCCGCTGTCATCTGCACCTCTTCTTGAGAACGCGTCGAAGGGCCTTGGCGCCGTACGGCACCAAGGCCCTGAAGGGAATTCAACACCATCTGTCGGCCTCAGCGCTGCGCCGACCTTCTGTTTCCGCGGTCGCGCCCCGGAGAGGGCGGGAGTGCGGGGATCGTGGATGCCTGACCGGGGACCACCTGCCGTTCGGGGTCGTGCGGTGCCCGAGCCGTGTGCTCCCTGCTCGGGCGATCCTGATGGTGTCCGCTTCTCCCTTCCTTCGATCGTGGCTATGGGAGAAACCCTAGGCACATCGGAACCAGATGTCTACCGTGGCGGCCATAGATTTTCTTGTGTCGAATCGCGAAAGATCTTGCTTCCACCGGCACATGACCGAGGGCCCGACCGAATGTGCCGGTCGGGCCCTCAGTGGTGGTGCCGGTGGTGCTGTGCGGTCAGGCGGAAACCGATTCGGGCGCGGGCTCGCCGAGCATCGCCGAGGCCCGCTGGAACGGGGTGAGGCCGGGCGTGGACGCGGGCGCGCCAGGGGCCTGCGGCAGGCCGCGGCACGTGAATCCGAGCAGGGTCATCGCCCGTACGACCTCCGCGGCGCTGAAGTCCCGGCGGTCCTGGCGAGTGATGACCTGGCCGACCTGCTTGACCGGGTAGTGCCGGCGTCCGATGATCACGGACTCACCGTCGACGGGCTCGGGCTTGACGCCCTTCATCGACTCCAGCACCCCGCTCTTGGTCAGGTCGAAGGGGAATCGGGCGATGACGACGCGCATGATGCCTCACAAGGGGAAGAAGAAGGGTTCACGCTACGGCGTCGGAGGCGGACTGCCGTGCCGGCCTGCGCCGGCCGGCTGCGGCGGCGGGGCGCCGCCGGTTGCGCGAGGCGGGGCCGCCGCGCTCGCGCCGCTCGGCCGCCGGGGCCGTGATGACGACCGGGATGCCGGAGGGGGCCTGGGCTCCGGTGATCCGGTTCAGGGCCTCTTCGCCGGAGCGGACCTGGGTGGTCTGCGGGGTGATCCCGGCGGCTGCCATCAGCCGCGCCATGTCGCGGCGCTGGTTCGGGGTGACCAGAGTGACGACGCTGCCGGATTCCCCGGCACGGGCGGTACGCCCACCGCGGTGCAGGTAATCCTTGTGGTCGGTGGGCGGATCCACGTTGACGACCAGGTCGAGATTGTCGACGTGGATGCCGCGGGCGGCGACGTTCGTGGCGACGAGCACGCTGACGTGCCCGGTCTTGAACTGCGCCAGGGTGCGCGTGCGCTGCGGCTGCGACTTGCCGCCGTGCAGGGCGGCGGCGCGGACTCCGCTGTTCAGCAGGTGGCTGGTGAGCTGGTCCACGGCGTGCTTGGTGTCCAGGAACATGATGACGCGGCCGTCGCGCGCCGCGATCTCGGTGGTGGCGGCGTGCTTGTCACCGCCGTGCACGTGCAGCACGTGGTGCTCCATCGTCGTCACCGCGCCCGCGGACGGGTCGACGGAGTGGACGACCGGGTCGGTCAGGTAGCGGCGCACCAGCAGGTCGACGTTGCGGTCGAGGGTGGCGGAGAACAGCATCCGCTGGCCCTCGGGGCGCACCTGGTCGAGCAGGGCGGTGACCTGCGGCATGAAGCCCATGTCGGCCATCTGGTCGGCCTCGTCCAGCACGGTGATGCCCACCTGGTTCAGCCGGCAGTCCCCGCGGTCGATGAGGTCCTTCAGCCTGCCGGGCGTGGCGACGACGACCTCGGCGCCGCCGCGCAGCGCGCTCGCCTGCCGCCCGATGGGCATCCCGCCGACGACCGTGGCCAGCCGGAGCTTGACCGAGCGGGCGTACGGGGTGAGCGCGTCGGTGACCTGCTGGGCCAGCTCGCGGGTCGGTACGAGGACCAGTGCGAGCGGCTGACGGGGCTCGGCGCGCTGTCCGGCCGTACGGGCCAGCAGGGCCAGCCCGAAGGCCAGGGTCTTGCCGGAGCCGGTCCGCCCGCGGCCGAGCACGTCGCGGCCCGCCAGGGAGTTCGGGAGGGTCGCGCCCTGGATCGGGAACGGAACGGTCACGCCCTGCACGGTGAGCGTGGCGAGCAGTTCCGCGGGCATGCCGAGGTCGGCGAAGGCCTCGACGGCGGGCAGCGCGGGGGTGATCGTCTTGGGCAGGGCGAATTCGCCCTGCAGCGCGGCGGGCCGGCGGCCGTACCCGCTCGAGCGGCTCGGGCCGCCGGAGCGGCTCGGACCACCGGAACGGCTGGGGGCGGAACCGCCGAAGCGGCCGCCGCTCTTGCCGGATCCGGCGGTGCTGTTGCGCGTGCGAGCGAATCGGTCGTTGGTGCGCGTGCGGTTCATGCGGAACCTTCCTCGATACGGCGCATATCAAGGAATTCCCGCAGGAGTGCACTGCGCGGAGAATTGCAAGAAACGGGCCGAATGAAAATGCGAAGCGAACCTGTCCGGCGGGAGATCCTGGCGGGTACAGGTACGGAAAATGGGTGACGCCACGAGGGCGCGCAACCGGCGTATCGGCCGGGGCGTGATCCGCGTACGGAGGACTGCGGATTCCTCGGCGCCGTCCCCGCGGCCGGCACCCGGTGGGGTGGGGCGGGGTGGGGCGGAAAATGCGTGCAGCTGGGGCCCGCACCCCGAAGGATGCGGGCCCCAGCTACGAAGTGCGCGTCAGCGTCAGGCGGGAACGATGTTCTCGGCCGTCGGGCCCTTCTGGCCCTGCGCGATGTCGAAGCTGACCTTCTGGCCCTCGAGCAGCTCGCGGAAGCCCTGGGCGGCGATGTTCGAGTAGTGGGCGAACACGTCAGCGCCGCCACCGTCCTGCTCGATGAAGCCGAAGCCCTTTTCCGCGTTGAACCACTTCACGGTTCCAGTAGCCATGTCATATCTCCTTTGGGGCAGTGCATCGGGATCCACACTGTGTGGACACCGTGTCGCCGCAATGATTACCCCGCCCGATAATGACCGGAAAAGTAAAAGTACTCCCAGGGGTGTGACACCTGCCTGGGGGCACTTGAAGTTTTGGGAACCACAACTGCAACTGAGATCGACAGTAGCACGAATCGACACCCGTGTACGGTGAAACATTTCACTTCGCCCGTTGCAGGAAAAAGCCTCATGGCGTGGTTCGTCTAATTCTCATCGCGCGGACACAGATATTGACCGGCCGCCGGTCGATGTACGACCGCGGGATCGTGCCCGACATCGCCCGCCCGGCCTGGGCTCCGCGGCCTTCTCCCCCGGCCGCCACATCCGTTCAGGTGGGCCGCACCCAGCACTCCGGCACCGTTCGCACCTCCGAGATCGGCGAGGACGCTCCGGTGGAACGGCCCGCCGCGATCGTCGACCAGCAGGGACCCCGCCGGACGGGCCAGGACGGCGGGCCCGCCCCGATCATGATCCGGACGGCCGGGCGGGAGCGTGGGCGCGCGGCTCGCCGTACGGCCGTGACCATCCGTCCCGGCGGGTCGGGTGGGTTACGGTCCGTTACCTGATCTCCGCGGCACGCGGACGTCCGACCTGCTCCCCCGGAGACCACCGTGTCCCAACTCCCCCGCCCCGCTCACACCCGGCGACTCCGGGTGGCCGCCGTGGCTGCGGCCTTGCTGGGGCTGCTGCTCGCCCCGGCCGCCGTACCCTCGGCCGCGACCCCCCGGCTCCCGGCCGGTCCGGGTACCGCTCCCACCGTGACGGCGGTGGCGTCGGGCGGGACCGCCGCACTGACGGGGTACGCGATCCGGTCGGCGGCCCAGGTCCCTGACACGGCGGGCGCCGTGTCCACGCCCGGCTATGCGACGACAGGCTGGCACCGGGCCGGGCCCCGCTCCACGGTGCTCGCCGCGCTGGTCGCCGACGGCACGCACCCGGACCCGTTCTACTCCACCGACCAGCAGCGCATCCCGCGCCGTGACTTCGCCGATCCGTGGTGGTACCGCAGCGACTTCACGCTTCCCGAAACCCCGGAACGCACCTCGCTGGACTTCAGCGGGGTGATCTCCGCGGCGGACGTGTACGTCAACGGCCGGCAGGTCGCCTCGGCGGCCGAGGTGGCCGGTGTGTACACGCGCCACGAACTCGACATCACCGACCTGGTGCGGGCCGGCACCAATACGGTCGCCTTCCGGATCCAACCCAACGATCCACGCAAACACCTCACGTTGGGCTGGCTGGACTGGCTGCAGCCACCGCCCGACGCCAACATGGGCATCGTCCGTGATGTCCTGGTGCGCCGCCGGGGGCCGGTTTCGCTGCACGACGCCCATGTGGTGACGGGTCTGGACGTGTCGTCCCCGGGGTCGGGCCCGGCCGAGCTGACGGTGAAGGCGCGAGTCCGCAACGACTCGCAGGAGGCCGCCACCGCGACCGTCACCGCCGCCGTCGGCGGTACCGGGATCGTGCTGAGCGAGGACGTGACCCTGCGCGCCCGGGAAACCCGTACGCTCGTCTTCACCCCGGACCGCCACCGGCAACTGCGCCTCCAGCGGCCCGCTCTGTGGTGGCCGGCCGGTATGGGTCCCCAGAACCTGTACGGACTCCACCTGACGGCGACGGTGGCCGGCAGCCGCTCGGACTCCGTCCGCCACGCCTTCGGCATCCGAGACGTGAAGGCACCCCTCGACTCGGCCGGCGCCCGCCGGTACACGATCAACGGCCGCCCCCTGCTGATCCGGGGCGCCGGCTGGTCGGCCGACGAGTTGCTGCGGTGGGACACCACCGCGGCGGAGGACCGGATCAAGGCCGCGCTCGACGCGGGTCTGAACACGCTCCGCCTCGAAGGCCACATCGAGCCGGACGAGTTCTTCGACCTCGCCGACCGGTACGGAATGCTGTTGCTGCCCGGCTGGGAGTGCTGCGACAAGTGGGAGGGGCAGGTCAACCCCACCGGTACGGGCGAGAAGTGGAACGCCGCCGACCGTCTGACCGCCCGGGCCTCCATGGCCGCCGAGGCCGCCCGGCTGCGCGACCATCCCAGCGTCCTTTCCTTCCTCATCGGCAGCGACTTCGCGCCCGACGCCCAGACCGAGCGGGACTACCTCGACGCCCTGCGCGCCGCCGACTGGCCCACCCCGGTGGTTCCGGCCGCCTCCGCCGTCACCACGGCCCTGAGCGGCCCGTCGGGCATGCGGATGACCGGACCCTACGACTGGGTCCCGCCCTCGTACTGGTACGACAAACGCGAGGGCGGCGCGACGGGCTTCAACTCCGAGACGAGCGCCGGACCCTCGATCCCCACCCTCGACACCCTGCGGCGCACGCTCTCGCCGGCCGAACTCGAAACCCTGTGGGAATCGCCCTCAGCCCCGCAGTACCACCGTTCCCCTTCGCGCACCTTCAACACACTGAAGCTGTTCAACGACGCCCTCGCGCACCGCTACGGCGCGCCGCGCGGCCTGCGGGACTACGTGGCCAAGGCCCAGCTCGGCCAGTACGAGAACGTCCGCGCCCAGTTCGAGGCCTACGCCCGCAACGCCACGGACTCCACCGACCCGTCGACCGGGCTCGTCTACTGGATGTTCAACAGCGGCTGGACCTCCCTGCACTGGCAGCTCGTCGACCGCTACCTCGACCAGGGCGGTGCCTACTACGGCGCGAAGAAGGCCAACGAACCCCTGCACATCCAGTACTCCTACGACGACCGGACCGTGGCCGTCATCAACCGCCGGCCGGACGCCGTTTCCGGGCTCACCGCCCGGATCACCCTGTTCGGCACCGACGGGACCTCCCTCCACGACCGCACCGTGCGCGGGCTGCGGGTCGGCGGCGACGGCGCGCGAACCACCGCGGCCACCGTTCCCGCCGTTGTCGCCGCCTCGGGCGGGCCGGATTCCACGTACCTCGCCCGGCTCACGCTCACCGACAGCGCCGGCCGCGAGGTCAGCCGCAACGTCTACTGGCTCTCCACCCGTCCCGACGTTCTCGATTACGACGCCGGCGACTGGTACCACACCCCCACGACCACCTACGGCGACCTCACCGGCCTGAACTCCCTCGCGGCCGCCACCGTGACGGCGACCGCTCGCACCACGCGCCACGCCGGCTCGCAGTCCACCACCACGGTCACCATCCGCAACACCAGCAGCGGGAACACGCCTGCACTGCTGACCGATCTCCATCTCGTCGACGGGCGGGACGCACCCGTGCTGCCGGTCCGCTGGAACGACAACCAGATCAGTCTCTGGCCGGGTGAGAGTGCCGTCCTGACGGCCCACCACCGGACCGCCGACCCGGCCGACGGGGCACCGCGGGTCCGGGTCTCGGGCTGGAACACTCCCACCACCCACATCACCCCGAGCACCCCCTGACCCCGGACGGCCCACCCCGGGAGCCGAGGCCGGCCTGCCCCCTCCCGATATTCACTTGCGCACCATCCGTCACTCGCGCCAGCGTCGGCTGACCCCGAACGAAGGCAGAGCCGATGACCACCGCCCCCCACTCCCACCCCGTCGACCACGAACTCATCCAGGCCGCGACCCACATCGCGCGCACCCGATGCCACGGGGACAACCACACCGTGGCTGCCGCGGCCCGCGCCCGGGACGGCCGGATCATCACCGCGGTGAACGCCTACCACTTCACCGGCGGCCCCTGCGCCGAGCTGGTCCTCATCGGCACCGCGGCCACCCAGGGCGCGTACGTACTGGACACGATCGTCGCCGTGGGCGACCGCGACCGGGGAATCGTTCCCCCGTGCGGCCGTTGCCGCCAGGTCCTTCTCGACTACTTCCCCGCCATCGAGGTCATCGTCGGCACGGACGACCGCCCACGGACCCTCTCCATCACCGACCTGCTCCCCGAAAGCTACGTCTGGGCCGACCACCAGCTCGACACGGCATAAGCTGACGCCGGGCGGTGACCTGGCTGACGCGGACGAGTGCCGAGCTGCATCCCGGGGGGCGGCGTTCCGCCTGGCCCTCGTGTGGTGGCGGACCGCGAGGATTCCGGTGACCGGGTGGGCCGGGGGGCAGGATGTCGTCGCGGCAGTGGCGGCCTAGCCATTGCCGAGGTTGCCGAAGACCCCCTGCACCCACTGGTCGAGCTGGGCGCCGAAGGCCGCTGCCGAGGTGATGCCGAACGCCGGTATCGGTCCGCCGTCGTCGCGGCCGTCGAAGTGGTCCACGTCAGCCCAGCCGCCCCGGAACAGCACCACGGACAGCTCAGCGTCCCCCGGGCCGGAGATGAGCACGCCGACGGAGTCGGGATCACGCACGAGAGTTCTGTCGGTCTCGAGCCGCTGGGGCCACGGCGCGGTTTCGTCCCGCCACGTCACCTGCCGAACCTTGAGACCGGCCGCAGGCCATCGCTCGGCCCGCTCAGCGATTACTGCGGCTGCCTGATCAAGATCGATGACGCGCTCCATGAGCGGATCATGCCCAACTCCGGCCGACCGTTCCACTGACTTCCACGCAGCCCGGTGCCGGCACACATTCCGCAAGGGCGGTGGTCAGGCGTGCGTGAAATCGGCTCGGCGGGGCGGAAGACGTCCTTGAGCGGGAACCGCGGCGATCGGTGGCTACCGTTTGAGGTAGGCCAGAACGGCCAGCACCCGGCGGTTGTCGTCTGCGGATGGTTCGATCCGGAGTTTGGTGAAGATGGCGGCGGTGTGTTTGGCGACGGCGCTTTCGCTGATGAACAGGGACTGCGCCACAGCCGCGTTGGAGCGGCCCTCGGCCATCAGGGCCAGTACGTCCAATTCGCGCGGTGTCAGCTGGGCGGTGGTGCCCCGGGCGTCGCTGCGGGCCAGTAGCCGTGCGATGACCTGCGGGTCCATGACCGTACCGCCCGTGGCGACCGTGCGTACCGCGTCGATGAACTGGGTGGTGTGCGTGATCCGGTCCTTGAGGAGGTAGCCGATGGCGCCTTGGCCTCCGGCGAGGAGTTCGTGGGCGTAGAGCTGGTCGACGTACTGGGAGAGTACGAGGACCGGGAGCGTCGGCCGTGATCGGCGTGCTTCCAGGGCGGCTTGGAGGCCCTCGTCGGTGAAGGTGGGTGGCAGGCGGATGTCGACGACGGCGACGTCCGGTTGTTCTTCGAGGAGCGTTCTGAGCAGGGCGGGGCCGTTGTCGACTGCGGCGATCACCTCGAATCCGTGTTCCTGGAGGGTGCGGGTGAGTCCGTCCCGGAGGAGGAAGAGGTCTTCGGCGAGGACGACGCGCACGGTATCTCCAAGGTCGCGGTGGTCGGGCCGCCCGGCGGGCTGTGCAGGACGAGGGTTCCGTCGAAGGGGTCCAGGCGGCGGCGTACGCCTTGCAGTCCGCTTCCGTCGGGGTCGGCGCCGCCGCGTCCTTCGTCGGTGACTGTGGCGCGCAGGGCGCCGTCGGTGTGGCTGAGGCGGATGTGAACCTCGGGGGCTCCGGAGTGCTTGGCGGCGTTGGCGAGGAGTTCCGCGACGGCGAAGTAGCCAGCGGATTCCACGGCGGCCGGGAGCCGGCCGGGCAGGGCTGTCTCGATGTGCACGTCGAGGTGGCTGTCGAGGGCCAATGAGCGGACCGCGTCACCGAGCCCGCGGTCGGCGAGTATCGGGGGCAGGACGCCGTGGACGAGTTCACGGAGGTCCTGGAGGGCCCGTTGGGAGGTGGCGCGTACCTCGTGCAGGAGTGCGCGGGCGGCCGGGAGGTCGCGGTCGAGGAGCCGGGTGGCTTCGTCGAGGGTCATGCCCAGGGCGACGAGGCGGGCCTGTGCCCCGTCGTGCAGGTCCCGCTCGATGCGGCGCAGTTCGGCGGCCTGGACGTCGAGGATGTCGGCGCGGGATCCTGCGAGGTGTTCGATGCGGCGGACGAGTTCGGTGGTGTGCGGGGCGGCGAGCAGGCGTCTGCTCCAGCGTGCGTGTACCCGCAGGGTGGCGGGGGCCAGCCTGAGTCCCGCGGCGATGAATCCGAGGCCGAGCAGGAGCGCGGCGAGCATCGTCGAGGTGGAGTCGACGAGGATGAAGGCGTACCAGTTGCCGTCGCCCAGGAGCCGCCAGACGAAGGGCTGTACGGCGGCGCCGAAGAGGCCGTACTCGACGAGTGCCAGGGGCACGACGGCGAGCAGTGCGCCCGTCCACGGCTCCGCCCAGGCCCAGCGCAGGTCGTGCCAGAACCCCTCGTCGCCGAGGAGCGCCCGGGCCTGCCGGTATCGGCCGGTGGAGTTCTCGGGTGGGGCCGGGCGGGGCGGGAGCGGTCGTGGTGGGCTGATCACGGTTCCCGTCCAGCGGGCGGCCCAGTCGCGGTAGCGGTCGGAGGTGCGGCGCAGGGTCGCTGCGGCGGGCGGGAGCAGGAGGAAGCCGATGCCGACGGGCAGGAGGAGCAACGCCCCGACCACGAGGGTGCCGGCCCCGGTGACGGCGAGCGCGGCGAGCGAGAGCAGCTGGCAGCGGCCGAGGTCGGCGAGCGCGCCCCCGAGGCTGATGCCGGAGCGTCCGTCTGCCTGTGTCATGCCCACCTGTGGTTCCGTCATGTCAGCGCGGTCCGTCCGCTGTTGCGGCGGTGATCTTATCCGGCGTGGCCGCCGCCCGTCGGGCGGAGGCGATCCACGGGATGGCCGCGGCCAGGCAGGCGCCGCCGAAGACCACCATCGGCGCCGTTGCCGGGGACGTCTCGTCCGTCACGAACAGCATGCCGAGGTTGACCAGGGTGTGGAAGCCGCCCGCGAGCAGCAGCCGGTTGCTCCGTACGCGTTCCAGGGCCAGGCCGAGGATCACGGACATCGTGATGGTGGCGGTCAGGAATCCGGCCGCGTAGGCCGGCCCCTGGGTGAGGGCCGGTACGTGCCACAGGCCCCAGGCCGTCCCGACCAGGACGGAGGCGGTGACCGGGCCGAAGCGGGTGCGCAGCAGCGGCTGGAGGTAGCAGCGCCATCCGATCTCCTCGGCGCAGGCACCGATGAGTTGGGCGGTCACGAGCAGGGTGAGGGGGTGTGCGAAGGCTTGGGGGCTGGTGACGGGGAGGGAACCGGAGATGAGCAGAGCGCCGCCCGCGGACAGTGCGGTGATCAGGGCGGGGGTCAGGAGGAGGGCGGCCCGGTTGCCGGACGGCAGCCGGGCCTCGTGGTCCGCCGGCCCTTTGCTGCGGGCGGGCAGGGTTCCCGCGAGCCGGTCCCTGATCCGGCCGGGCCACAGCAGTGCCACGGCCGCCACGGCAAGGGCAGGGCCGAACTGGGTCAGTTGCAGCACCTCGGGGGGTATGCCGGTCGCGGGCTGGAGCGCTCCGCACAGTCCCGCCGTCAGGAAGGCGAGGGCGAGGAACACCCCTGTCTGCGCCGCCCATCCGCTGCGCGGTACACGCCGCTGCCCCTGCTCCCGGTCCTGGTCCTCGTCCCTGTCCTTGTCCTGCTCGTGGTCCTGCATGTGGTCCTGCACGCTGCCCGGCCTCCCCGTGGTCGCTGGAGCGCGACTGTCACGCCCCGCGTTCGACTCTGCCGGTTGGGGTCGGGGCGGTCCTTGCACGTGGGTGCCGGAAGGGGTGTATCCAGGTACACCCCCACTCTCGCCCGCCGACCAGGTGTGCTTGCCCGTTCTGTTTGCCCGTTCGCGGCGCCGCGCCCGGCCGACGGCGCGCCCCGCCACGCCCTGCGTACCTGGGGTGCGCCGTTGAGCCACGGCGGACCAGGTCGGAACGGCGCCCGTGCCCGACCACCACAGCCAGACGCGGTCCCGCATCGGTCGGTGCTGGTGACGGTCACCGCGGTGACCTCGCCCCGGGTCTCGGGCGGGCGGCCGACGGCGACAGCCACGGGCCGGCGAACCCCCGAGCCCGGGGAAGGGGGTACCCGGGCTCGGGGTGTGGGGCCTGACGGCGTCCGCCTACTTGAAGGTGACATCCGAACAGGAGTAGAAGGCCTCCTCGCTCTGGAAGGAGCCGTCGGGCCGCTTCAGCCCGTGCCAGATCGTGTAGATCAGGTGCTTGCCCTTCTTTTCGGGGAGCACCGCCTTGAACGTGAACGCCTTCGCGCCGAGGAAGCCCGAGGGTGCCGCCGTGGCCGCGGTGTTGTCGGCGCTGAGGAAAGGGGTGTCCTCCAGGTCGGACCACTTCAGCGGCTTCTTCGGGTCGTAACCGTCCTTGGTGACGTACATCTCCATGCGGTACGGGTTGTGCAGCGCGCTGATGTCGTAGCGGAGGTCGTACTCGGCGCCGCCTGGCAGTGTCGTCGAGGGGAAGTCGTCGCGCGCCAGGTCCAGGCCGGAGAACTGCGCGTTGCCGGCACTGCACAGCTTGCCGTCGGGGATGCGGGCGCGGTGCTGCGGGGAGGAGGTCGGGGTGCTGTGGTCGATGGCGCGGCCCTGGACGATCGACTTCCAGTCGCCGGGGATGCCGGGGCTCTGGGCGAGGGCCAGCCGGCAGGCCTCACTCGCCTTCGGGTTCTTGGTGCAGGACACGCTGCGGCTCACCGGGTCGGCGGTGGAGCCGTGAGCGGAGGCGGGCGCGGAGCCGAGGGTGGTCACGGCGAGGGGGAGGGCCACGAGCGCGGTGAGGCGCAGGAGGGCAGTGCGGCGGGCGGGGGGCCGTGCCGGGTCGGGGGAAGTCGTGCCGGCGGTGCGGGTCGTACTCATGAGGGGGACGCTCCTGGTCATGGGGTCGGTCGTGTACGTGAGGCGGCAGGCGGGCGGTCAGCCGCCTGTCTTCACGGTCAGCTCGCGGGAGAACGCGCCCCACGTGCCGTCGCCGAGCCGCGCCCGGATCTTCACGGTGTACGTCGCGCCGGGGTGGGCGCCGACGAGCACCTCGCGCGAACCCTTCGTCGTCGGGACCGGCAGCACCGGGTCGCCGGTGCCCCACATGAAGGTCTGGGCGGGTTTGCCGTTCAGGTAGACCTGGTAGGCGGTGATCTGGCCGACGCCCTGCGGGACGGACCAGGTGAGGTTCAGGTAGTGCTGGGTGACACCGCCGTCCTGCTTCGTGGCGGTGGTGGCGGCGAAGTCGCCGGGGGTGGCACTGCCGCCGTTCCCGTCGGGGGCCGCGGTGGTCGTCACCTGTGCTTCGCGGGTCGGGTCGGACTCCTTGCCGGCGGCGTCGACGGCGGTGACCTTGAAGCGGTAGGCGGTGCTCGCGGTCAGGCCGGAGACGGTGGCCGAGGTGGCCCTGGCGTCCGCCTCCTGGACCTTCGTGCCGTTGCGATAGATCCGGTAGCCGGTGACGGCGACGTCGTCGGTTGCCGCGCGCCAGCGCAGGGAGGCCTGGTACGGGCCGGAGGCCGTCGCCTCCAGGTCCGCGGGGATGACCGGCTTCGCCTTGTCCTGGCCGGGCGCCGCAAGGGTGGTGAGCACGATGTCCTTGCTGAAGCCGGTGGTGCGGCCGTCGGCGCGGACGGCGCGGACCTTGAACGCGTACCGGGTGGCGGGGGCCAGTCGCTCGATGTCCGTCATCGTGTCCTTGACGGTCTTGACCTGCTTGCCGTCCTGGAAGACCTCGTAGCGCACGACCTCGGCGCCGCCGACGGGCGGCTTCCACATCAGGTGGACGGCGGTGTCGTCCTTGACGAAGGAGCCGCTGTCGGCGGGGACGGCCGTATTCGTGCCGGTGTCGCTCCCGTTGCCCGACGCGCCGTTCACGCGGCATCCGGTGATCTTGGGTATGCCCTTGCCGGCGGGGTTGATCCCGACCTTGACGGCCCGGTTGCCCTTGGCGGCCACGTCGGCGCGGTCGGCGATCGGCTTGATGGTGACGTGCTTGCCGGCCTGACGGAGTTCGTACGCCCAGGGGTTGTCGAGGGTGACCTGCCCCTGCGACACGTCGAACTCGGCGGTCCAGTCCCGTACGGGCCGGTCCCCCTTGTTGGCCAGGGAGACCTCGCCGGACGCCCACCACACGGTGGCCTGGTCCGCTACGCGGCAGGCGGCGCTGAAGCCGTCCTCTTCCTCTCCCGCATTGGCGGCAACGGGTACGACGACGGAGCAGACCCCGACGACTACGGCCACGCAGGCCAGGGCAATTCGCTTTCGGGACATCAGAAACCTCTTGGTAAAGCCGATCCGCCGGTGCAGCGGCAGCATCGAGAAGTGCCTCGGTCAACACCCGTGACACTAAGCGCGGTTTGCGGCCGGAACGGGCCTCTGAGGGGCTACGAGCTCGCTGTTATCCGTCCCTTAAGGTCCGGATAGGGCGCCCTTGATCCCCTGTCCTCAGCCGCCGACCCTGCGAACACCGAAGATCACGCTCCGTTCCCGGCCCCGGGTGCTGCGCCCATGGCGCCAATGCCGAGACCGACGGGTCAACCCTGGCAGCTGTTCGGCAAAGGTCCGCCGCCCGCACGAGATGACCGGGCCGGCGCTACCGCGGTCCGTCGGTCTCCGTCCGTCCCGTTCAACCGGAGGATGCGTCGAGCCAGCGGCGTACCACCGTGCTCAGCGGCGGCTCGTTCGGCCGGTCCAACGCCCCCTGGGCAACCCATTCGGCGAACCGGCGGAGGACTCGCGAACGATGCGGCGCTGTCAGCACCGAGGTACTGATCGAGTGTTGCCACGTCGTTGCGAAGCACAGCACGTTCCCGTCGAGCGAAAGCATGCGGAACTCTGGGCACAACGGCGCGCTGCCGAGCAGCCCGGCGGCGCCCTTGCCCATGATGTCCCAGTCGTCCTGCAACTCGACGCAGCACCACCGGCTGGGGCCGCCCTCCACGGGACTGTGGGCGAGCAGGAATCTGCGGTCGGCCTCGGAGAAGAGCCCCCCTTCGACCGCCAGTCGGTACCAATCTGCGTTCGCCTTCTCGTGCAGCAGCGGGTCGATGACGTCAAGCACCGACTCGACGCGTCCTTCCTCAGGCGGACAGCTCGGCGCCTGGCCGGTGATGAGCGGCGGTATGAGCCCCACGGGCTCGACCCACCCGCCCACTATCTGCAGACCCGCTGCCGCGAGAGATCTCATCATGCCCCCACCATGCCGTAGGTGCTGGTCGGCGCACGAATGAGGGTGAGGGTGGCGTTTGAGGTCCGTACCAGGCCGGCGGGCACAGACCGGCGAACGGGCCCTCGGCCGGGCTCGGGTGCAGCGCCTTCGCCGGCCCGACGGCGCCGAAACGGTTGGACGGGCGCCTCGGCGTGATCGAGGATGACCGGCATGACGACATGAAGAGCACCGGCCGGACGGCAGCATTGGCGCAAGGTCGCGACCTGGGACACCGTCCCCGACGGGGACCGGCGGGTCTGCGCCGCCTGCGGGACGCCCGTCCGCTGGTACCAGTACCGCTACCACCCGCCCGAGTCCGCCCTGTTCGAGCGGTGCATCGGATTCGCCTGGTGCGCGGGGTGCCGGATCTATGCGGGGAACATGGTGTACGTCCACCGGAAGCGCGTCCTCGTCGACGCCCTCGCTTCGCTCCCCTGCGAACAGCGGGAACGGATCGCCCGTTCGGAAACACGGTTGATCGAGTTCCTGGACCGCCGGATCCGAGACGAACGGTGACGGGTGCCGTGGGGCCCGGCCCGGGCCGGGCGCCCGGCGCGGCGGCCCGCGCGAAATTCCCAGGTGGCAGCGATGACGGGTCTCGTACAGTGCTGCGATGTCGACTGTACGAGTGATGACCGAAGCCGATGTCACGGCCGTCTCGGAGATTCGGGTGACCGGCTGGAAGGCCGCGTATGTCGGGATCGTGCCCCAGTCCTACCTCGATCGCATGACGGTCGAGGCAGATGCGCACCGGCGCCGGCAGTACGTCACCAGGCCGGACAAGGCCACGATCGATCTGGTGGCGGTCGACGCCCGGGGTGGGGTGGTGGGCTGGGCGTGCTTCGGGCCCTCTGCCACGGCCGCGGGTGAGCTCCACGCTCTGTACGTTCAGCCCTCCCTCATCGGGGCCGGCATCGGTCGCACGCTCCTCCAGGCCGTGCACGCCCGTGCTCTGGCCCGTGGTTTCGACTCGCTCCTGCTGTGGGTGCTCACCGACAACACCCGGGCTCGTCGGTTCTACGAACGAGCCGGCTACGCCGCTGACGGTGCCGTCCAGGCAGACGACTACGACGGGGTGTCCGTCACCGAGGTTCGTTACCGTCTCACGCTGTAGCGGGGCTCCGTGCCGTGGCCCGAAGGGGGTGCGCGGCCCGGTCGGAGCGGTGCGGCGGCGCCGGCCGGATTGCGGCTGGACACTCGGCACGAGCCGCCGGAGCATGGCGCGCAGGTGCGAGGCCTTTCCAGCGGAAGGACCGTCAGGATGAGCGCGGACGACGAGGAATCAGGCGGCCGGCGGCCTTGGCAGCGGCCGCCCGCGAACAGCAACCCAGAAGCCGTGGGACCGGGAGGCCCCGGCGCGCCGGGAGGACTCCCCCACGAGCCGATTCCCCCCGGCGCGCGGATGCCGGACGCCGTGCGGAGCCTGCGTGTGCTGATGATGGTCCTGGCCGGCGGGCAGGCCCTCCTCGGAGTCGCTCTGGTGGCCAACAGCGTGGCCGTCGCCACAGCCATCTGGGGCGACGGTGACGCCTCCACCCCGTGTTGCACCACGCCGGGCGAGGATCATGCCGGGATGGTCGTGTTCGCCGGCCTACTCGTCCTCGCGGTCGCCGCATGGGGTGTCACCGCCGCCCTCAAGTTCCCCACGCGCCACCGGAATCTGCGCGTGTCCGCCTTCGCCTACGGGTGGACGGCCCTGCCGTTCAGCTGGGCGTTCTTCCAGGTGATACCTCTGCTGGGATTCGCCTGGCTCGTGCCGGCGGTCCTGGCGATCGTCCGCCCCAACCAGCCGGAAAGCCACGCCTGGTTCAACCATCGGCCCCTGTGACACCGGGAGGCGGCGCGACGGTGTGCGCGACGCCACCGGGCGACCACAGGACGGGCGCGGCCGGCCGGCCGCTTGCGGTCGCAGCCCTGCCGACGGACCGCCGGATCGGTCCACCGCCCGGGCCCACCGTCACACCTCCACGCACCCGCTTGTCCCACACGGGAGGTGTGAGATCCGCCCCGGCCGGTTATCCGAGGGGAGGTCTGTAGATATTCCTGGGCAAAGGGGCAACAGTGGCGCATCCAATGCAGGAGACCCGCTCCAGCGTCGGGCTGCATGTGAACGGCCGGCGGTACGAGCTCGAGGTGGACCACCGGGTCACCCTCCTGGACCTGCTGCGGGAGCACCTCGGCCTGACCGGCGCCAAGAAGGGCTGTGACCACGGCCAGTGCGGCGCCTGCACCGTCCTGGTCGACGGCCGGCGCGCCAACAGCTGCCTGCTGCTCGCCGTCGCCCATGACGGCACCCGGGTCACCACCGTGGAGGGGCTGGGCGGCGAGGGAACAGACGGTCTGCACCCACTGCAGGAGGCCTTCATCGAACGGGACGCCTTCCAGTGCGGCTACTGCACGCCCGGCCAGCTCTGCTCCGCCGCCGGCCTGCTCGCCGAGGCGGCCGCCGACCCCGGGGCCGCGGACCTCAGCCGCTCCGGGATCGCCGAGGCGATGAGCGGCAACCTGTGCCGCTGCGGCGCGTACCCGCGCATCGTGGACGCCGTACGGGACGTGGCCGCGCTCTCGCAGGCCGATGCCCCGGACCGGGCTCCCGGTGACGGGCGGGTGGTCGCGTGAAGCCGTTCGCGTACGTGCGGGCCACCGGCCTCGCCGAGGCCATCGCCGCCCACGGCGCACGGGCCGGCTCCCGCTACCTCGGCGGCGGCACCAACCTCGTGGACCTCATGAAGCTCGGGGTCGAAGCCCCCGACACCCTCGTCGACCTCGCCGGCCTGCCGCTCGGCTCCGTCGAGGTGACCGCGGACGGCGGCCTGCGGATCGGCTCCGGGGTGCGGGGCAGCGACGTCGCGCTCCATCCCCTCGTCCGCACCCGCTACCCCGCCCTGTCGCAGGCGCTCCTGGCCGGTGCCTCGGCCCAGTTGCGCAATGTCGCCACCACCGGCGGCAACCTGCTCCAGCGCACCCGCTGCCCCTACTTCCAGGACGTGGCCAAACCCTGCAACAAGCGGGAGCCCGGCACCGGCTGCGGCGCCCGCGACGGAGTCCACCGGGACCACGCCGTCCTCGGCCACTCCCCGCAGTGCATCGCCACCCACCCGTCCGACATGGCCGTGGCACTCGTCGCGCTCGACGCGGCCGTCGAACTCCAGGGCCCCGACGGCGCCCGTACGGTGCCCGCGACCGCTTTCCACCGGCTGCCGGGCGACCACCCCGAACGGGACACCGTCATCGAGCCCGGCGAGATCGTCACGGCTGTCACGCTCCCGCCGGACCGCGCCGGCCTCCCGTCGCGCTACCGCAAGGCCCGCGACCGCGCCTCGTACGCCTTCGCGCTCGTCTCCGTCGCCGCCGTGCTCGACATCTCCGGGGGACGCGTCCGCCATGTGGCGCTCGCCTTCGGCGGGCTCGCCCACCGCCCCTGGCGCGCCACCACCGCCGAGGAAAGACTGCTGGGCGCCGCCCCCACGGCGAGCGCCGTACGGGAGGCCGTCGAGGCCGAGCTCGACCGGGCGGAGCCGCTGCGCGACAACGCCTTCAAGGTCCCCCTCGCCCGCAACCTCGCCTGCGACGTGCTCAACACCCTCTCCGGGAGTCCCCTCTCCCGCGGCTCCCGCTCCTGACACCTCCCTCCGCCCCGCCCCCGATCGCGAGGACCCGCCATGGACTCCATCCCCGCCGCCCCGGCGCCCTCCCTCGGCAGCCCCGTCACCCGCCTGGAGGGCCGGGAGAAGGTCACGGGAAAGGCCCGCTACGCGGCCGAGTACGCCTTGCCGGACCGGGCGTACGCATGGCCGGTGCCCGCCACCGTGGCCCGCGGACGCGTCACCGCCGTCGACACCGCCGGCGCGCTCGCCCTGCCCGGCGTCCTCTCCGTCCTCACGCCCTACGACGCGCCCCGGCTGGGCCCCTGCGACGACCCCACCCTCCGCGTGCTCCAGGACCCCGAAGTGCCCCATCGCGGCTGGTACGTGGCCTTGGCCGTCGCCGAGACCCCGGAAGCCGCCCGGGCCGGGGCCGCGGCCGTCCGCGTCCGCTACGGCGCCGAGCCCCACGACGCCGTGCTGCACACCGGTCACCCGGCCGCCTACACCCCCGAACAGGTCAACGGCGGCTATCCGGCCCACCGCGAGAAGGGTGACGCGGCCGCCGCGCTCGCCGCCGCGCCGGTCCGGGTGGACTGCGCGTACGCCGTACCGCCGCTGCACAACCACCCCATGGAGCCGCACGCCGCCACCGCCCACTGGGACGCCGACGCCGGCACCCTCACCGTGTACGACTCCAGCCAGGGGTCCGGGCTCGTACGCTCCACACTGGCCTCCCTCTTCGGGCTGCCCGCCGACCGCGTCACGGTGGTCTCCGAACACGTCGGCGGCGCCTTCGGCTGCAAGGGCACCCCCCGCCCGCACGTCGTCCTCGCCGTCATGGCCGCACGGCACACCGGCCGGCCCGTCACCCTCGCCCTGCCCCGGCGCCACCTCGCGGCCGTCGTCGGCCACCGCGCGCCCACCCTGCACCGCGTACGCCTGGGCGCCCGTACGGACGGCACGCTCACCGCCCTCGCCCACGAGGTCACCACCCACACCTCCCGCGTCCGGGAGTTCGTCGAACAGGCAGCCGTCCCCGCCCGCGTCATGTACGCCGCGCCCGCCCTCCTCACCACCCACCGCGTCGTGCCCCTCGACGTGCCCACGCCCTCCTGGATGCGGGCGCCCGGCGAGGCCCCCGGCATGTACGCCCTGGAGTCGGCCATGGACGAGCTGGCCTGCGCCCTCGGCATCGACCCGGTCGAACTGCGCGTCCGCAACGAGCCCGGCGCAGAACCCGACAGCGGCCACCCGTTCAGCAGCCGCCATCTGGTGGAATGCCTGCGCGAGGGGGCCGCCCGGTTCGACTGGGCCGCGCACCGCACGCCCCGCCAGGACAGCCCGCTGCTGATCGGCACCGGGGTCGCCGCCGCCACCTACCCGGTGTACGTCGCCCCCTCCTCGGCGCGGGCGCACGCCCTCGCCGACGGTACGTACCTCGTGCGGACCAACGCCACCGACCTCGGCACCGGCGCCCGCACCGTCCTGGCACAGATCGCCGCCGACGCGCTGCGGGTCCCCCTGGACCGGGTGACGGTGGAGATCGGGCATTCCGCGCTGCCGCAGGGCTCGGTGGCCGGCGGCTCGGCCGGCACGGCCTCCTGGGGCTGGGCGGTCCACAACGCCTGCACGAGCCTGGTCGCCCTGCTCGCCCGCCGCTCCGGCCCGATCCCGGAGGCCGGCGTGTCCGTCCCCGCCGATACGACGGCCTCCGCCAAGCAGAAGTCCCCGTACGCCAGGCACGCGTTCGGCGCCCACTTCGCGCAGGTGCAGACCGACACCGTGACGGGCGAGGTCCGGGTCCGCAGGCTCCTGGGCGTCTTCGCCGCGGGCCGCATCCTGAACCCGCTCACCGCCCGCTCCCAGTTGGTCGGCGGCATGGTCATGGGTCTGGGCATGGCCCTCACCGAACACAGCACCATGGACCCGGCTTTCGGGGACTTCACCGAGAACGACCTCGCCTCCTACCACGTCCCCGCCCACGCCGACGTGCCCGACATCGAGGTGCACTGGCTGGACGAGCACGACAAGCACCTGAACCCGGTGGGCGGCAAGGGCATCGGCGAGATCGGCATCGTCGGCACGGCGGCAGCCATCGGCAATGCCTTCCACCACGCGACCGGCCGCCGGATCCGCGCACTCCCCCTCACCCCGGACCGCGTCCTGGCGGCGCTCGGCTGAGGAGGACCGGGCGCCCACGGGGCGCGTGGGACGGCCTGAGGGTGTCGCGCCGGGCCGCGGCCGCCCCGGCAGGTGGCTTCACCCTGGCCGGATCTGTTCGGCTTCGCCGGACCGGCGTGACCCCACACGGCTGGTGAGGGTTCAAGCCGGGCATGCCTTCTGTCGGAGTCGCGACTCACGAGGGGGCGAACCGATGACGGTCGATACCGGGCGCGGGCACGGACGTACGCGAAGGGGCGCCGGCGTCACGCTGCGACTGGCTTCGGTGGCTGCCGGCGTGGCGGTGGCCGCGCTCCTGGTCGCCGACTTCCGGCTGACCGGTTCGGCAGGCCAACAGGTGCTCGCGGTGGCGCTGATGGCCATCTTCGTGAGCGCGGGCATATGGGCGGTGTCACGCCTGACGGCTCTCCTGATGCGGCCGTCCCTGCGACAGGCCAGGGAGCTCCTCGCGGAGGAGCCCGACCTCCGGGGCTCGGACCGGGAGTTCTTCGCCCCGGTGCGTCGTCTGATGTTCCTCGGCGTGCTTCGGACCCTGGTCGATCTACTGGTCCTGCCGACCGTGTATCCGCTCGCCCTCTGGGCCGGCGTACGGATCTGCGGCGCCGCAGGTCTCTCTGCGCACCTGGCCGGACTGTGGCCGGTCGTCGTCTCGGGGCTGCTCGTGGCGGCCGTTGCCGGCACGGTCGGGACGTTCTTCGCCCTGTTCCGCCGCCGCACCAGCCACGCAGCCGCGCGCTCGCTGGCCGCCGTACTGCTCAATGCCGCCGGACTCGCGCTCGCCGCACTCGTCCTGGACGGCGTCCGGCTCGACTCTGCGCCGGGGTGGCGGCAGGCGCTCGCCCTGTGTGCCGTGGCGTCCCTCTTCGTGCTGCCGCGGATCACGCTGTCCCTGCCCGTACCGGGCATCGCCTCGATCGTCCTCGTCGCCTACCACTGCCTGGTGTTGTGGCTGATCTGCGCGGCCTTCGCGTTCGTGGACCCCCAGCTTCACGCCGAAGGCTTCTGGCCGTTGGCGGGAGCCGCCGCGATCATGTGGGCGGCCGAGTGGCCCGCGCGCCTGGCCGCCCGGCGGGCGCAGGGAGCCACCGCTCAGCCGGCTCCCGTCCTGCCCGATCCGTTCCCGCCGGATCACGGGTTTCCCTCCGGCCCGCTGTACTGAGGTCCCCGGTCTGTCGTGTCGTCGGCCCCACGCCCCCACAGGCTGCGTGGTCTGCTCGGCAGGGGAGGGAGCGCATGGGCTGGCGGAACTCCTCGAGTCGTGCCTGCTCACCGACGCCGAGTACGCGGCCGGACCCGAGGCGTGGAAATCCCTCCCCGCCGCCTTCGATTCCCTCCTCGGCTCCGTCGCCTGACCAGCCGACCAGCCGCCCACCCGACGCTCCGGCCTCACCGACAAGGAACAGACATGGCCCTGCTCCCGTACGGCTCCCGATAGGCCTCGGCGGAAACCCGCCGGCGGCACCAGCCCTTTCCTTGCCTGCCGCCACAACCCGGCAGCGACCCTTCGCACGACCAGCGCCTGGTGAAGGCGTACGAGCGCGGCCTGCTCCACCCGAGGGCCGAGCGACGCACGACCACGTACGTCCCACTGCCCGTGACCGTCCTGTCCGGACTCCTTGGCCGCGGTCACCGCCTCATCGGTCGGCGGCCCGGCGCCTGCCCCGTCGGCGGCGCGGGTACGGGAAGAGTCGTGGCGAGCGCTTGGCGGCCAGGTCCTCGACCCAGCCGAAGGTCAGCAACAGGAGGCCGAGCAAGGGGAGCGCCACCAGCAGCGTGAACCACGGGCTGGCCAGCAGCCACTTGAGGTTCGTGTAGAAGAAGTGGACGCTCCAGAGGGGGTCGATCAGCGGGACGGCGACCACCAGCGCCGCCTCGTGCCAGAGGTAGACGCTGACAGCGCGTGCGTTGAGCAGGCTGACCAGGCCGTTCCAGCGTTCCAGCGGCCTGGGCCACTCCTTCCAGGACGGGCTGACGTGGAGCAGGATGGCAACGAAGCCGAGGGACCAAAGGGCCTGGGCGATCGGCCAGGACTCGATGTCGGTCGGTTCGGTCGGATCGACCGGCCGGGTCTGCAGGTACCAGAGGGCGGCCACCATGATCAGCGGCGCGATGGACGGCAGGACGTACTGCGGGATCTTCTTGAGCAGCCCCTCCTGGTGGGCCATGCCGAGGATCCAGCAGGAGCCGAACATGGCGAAGTCGTTGGTGGTCTCCCACACCCGGCTGTAGATGAACTCCTGGTCGGCGAAGAACGTGTTCATGACGATCGTCAGCGCCAGGGGCGTGAACAGCGTCACCACCGGAAAGCGTCGCAGTGCCCGGAGCATCAGCGGTGAGAGCAGGACGTACCACAGGTAGGCCCGGAGGTACCAGAGCGGGACGATGATCTGCGCGGCCCAGCTGTGTTCCACGTGGTGCTGGAAGCCGGCCAGCTCGTCCGCGTACGGCGGGGTGCTCAGCGGCAGCAGCCAGAAGCCCAGCTTGGCCCACCACCAGCTGGGGTGGCCCTCGGAGTGGGGGCCCCAGCCGTCGAGAATCTGGAGGGCGATCACGACGGCGCCGAACAGCCACATCGGCGGCAGCAGCCGGCGCAGTCGGCCGCGGATCACGCCGAGGGCGGGACGGCTGAGCGAGCGGGCCATGAGCGAGCCGGCCAGCGCGAACATCACGCCCATCGACGGGAAGACGAGGGGCAGCCAGAACCAGCCGAAGTTGTGGTAGAGCACCACGCGGCCCAGCGCCAGGGCGCGCAGCAGGTCGAAATAGCGGTCGCGGCCGCCCTTGCGCTCGGGCGGTGCCTGCGGCTCCGGCTCCTGCCGCGGCACGCCGGGGAGCACCCTCAGCTGGACGGTGTCGTAGGGGCGCCCGAGGTCGATGGGTGCGGTCACGGTCGGGCCTCCACGGGTACGGCGACCTCGCCGGTGCGGCGGAGCTTCTGCCACCGCAGCCGGCCACCGGTCATCGCCGTGATCGCGGACTGCAGCAGGACGATGTACATCAGCTGTCGGTAGACGAGTTGCTGGATCGGCAGGCTGATCAGATGCCAGGGCTTCTCGCCGTCGAGCCGGAAGGCGTACCAGGACAGTGCGGCCTGGAGCAGGATGAAGCCGCCCCAACTGGTGAGGGTGATCGGGGCGTCCCCGAACAGCACGCCGTACAGCAGGAACAGGTCGACCAGCGGCGCCAGCAGCGGGGCGACCACGCCGAAGAGCACGACGAGCGGCAGCCCGATCCGGCCGAAGCGCCCGGCCGGACCGCGGGAGGTCACGGCGCCGCGGTGCTTCCACATCGCCTGCATGCTGCCGTAGCTCCAGCGGTACCGCTGGGACCAGAGCTGCTGGAGGCTGGCGGGCGCCTCGGTCCAGGCGCGGGCGCGCTCTGCGTAGACGATCCGCCAGCCGTCGCAGAGCACCGCGATGGTGATGTCGGTGTCCTCGGCGAGGGTGTCGTCGCTCATCCCGCCGGTCTGCCGCAGGGCCTCCTTGCGGAAGGCACCGACAGCGCCGGGGATGGTCGGGATGACGCCCAGCATGTCGTACATCCGGCGGTCCAGGTTGTGGCCGAGGACGTATTCGATGTGCTGCCAGGCGCCGATCAGGCTCTCCCGGTTGCCGACCTTGGCGTTGCCCGCGACCGCGCCGATCGCCGGGTCGCCGAAGGGCTGGACCAGCTCGCGTACGGTGGACGGCTCGAAGACGGTGTCGCCGTCCATCATCACGATGATGTCGTACGAGGCTGCCGCGATGCCGGTGTTGAGCGCGCTGGACTTGCCGCCGTTGACCTGGCGGATCAGCCGGACGAACGGCAGGTCCATCTCCTCGACGATGTCCGCGGTGCCGTCCGTCGAGCCGTCGTCGATGACGATCACCTCGATCGGATGATCGCTGACGGCCAAGGAGGCGAGGGTGTTGGCTATGCACTCGCGCTCGTTGTAGGCCGGGACCAGTACGGTGACCGGCTCGGTGACCGGTGGTCCCCAGAGATCCCGCCGCTTGGAGCGGCGGGCGTGGATCGGTGCGAGAACGAGCATCAGCGCGAACCGGCCGAAGTTGAGGAAGCCGACGAGGGCCAGCAGCGCGACCAGCACCGGCAGCGTGTGCACGGCGAACTGGGTGGCCCAGATGAATCCCTTGCCGGCCCACAGCTGGAAACCGTGCACCGGCACGGTGGCGCTGGAGGCGCCGAGTGCGTCGGAGATGGTGGTGAAGCGGTAGCCCTGGGCCTGCAGCTTGTCGATGATCTGTACGAGCGCGGCGATGGTCTGGGTACGGTCGCCACCCGCGTCGTGCAGCAGGATCAGCTCTCCCGCACCGGGCCTGGACGGCATCGCCGCCTTGACTATCTCCTCGACGCCGGGGCGCTTCCAGTCGTCGGTGTCGCGGTCGATGAACGCGGTGAGGTAGCCGCGCGCGCCCACGTACTTGATCACCGGGTAGTTCCAGTCGTCCAGCGCCGAGGCATCGGAGGAGTACGGGGGGCGGAACAGCGCGCTGTGGACGCCCGCGACGCCGGCCAGCGCCAGCTGCGTCTGCGCCAGCTCCCAGCTCATCCGGGCGTGGGACTGGTAGACCAGATCGGGGTGGGTGAAGGTGTGCACGCCGAGTTCGTGGCCGCCCGCGACGATCTGCCGGATCAGCTCCGGGTTGCGCGTGGTCATCGCGCCCGTCACGAAGAAGTCCGCGCGGATGTTGCGGGCCGCGAGCACCTCGAGGATCTTCGGAGTCCACTCCGGCGAGGGACCGTCGTCGAAGCTCAGAACCACGGTGCGGTCGGGGATGTGATAGCTCACGGGGTGCTCGTTCTTGGCGCCCCGCGCGTCGATGATCGGGCCCCCCTTGAGCAGGTCGTCCGGCACGGTCGTCTTGTCGACCGAGATCGCGATCCGGGAGTCGTGGAACGCCTCGTTGGTGGCGAGGCCGCGCAGGACGAGGAGCGCGAGCAGGCAGGCCAGCAGGGAGAGCGGCATGAAGAAGCGCAGCGGTGGCGCGGCCAGTCGGCGCGGCCTGAGCAGGGACTGCCGGCGGCGCTGGTGGCGGGACAATGACGCTCCTGGAGATGGGTGGTGCGGACGATCAGGGGTGCTTGGCCGGTCGGCCGGGGGGCGCTGTGCCGCGCGGTGCGGTCGTCGCGTTCTTCGATGTGGTGGCCGCGTTCTTCGGCGTGGCGGCGATCGTCTTCGGCGTGGCGGCCGGGGTTTTCGCGGTGGTGGCCGAGGTCTTCGCCTGGGGTGTCGCAGACCGTGTGACCGTCCGGGGCGCGGACGAGTAGGACGACGGGCCGGGCGACAGCGACGGCACGGGTGAGGGCGACGGGGCGGCCGGCCGTGAGGGCTGCACGGGGATGCCCATCGCCGGGGCGTCCGCCTGCACGCCGATCAGGCTGCTGCCCATGGCGACCGCCAGGACCGCGCCGACCACGGAGACCGGCCAGCCGAAGCCCCGTAGCAGACGGCCGCGCAGACCCGACTGGTCGACGAATACCGGTGCGGGAGCGGACTCCCGAGAATTTGACTCAAACATGTCAGGCTCCGCCCGGTGCGCCGGCCAACGGTCGATGGAAATTGATGATTGCGCGCACCTTGCGAGGCCTTTCGGCGCAGGGTGCGTAGACCGCAGGACAGCAGGGCGAACGCTAGTACATCGACCTCAATCGAATTTGGCCCGATGTATGCATTTGGCGTGATCTGCTCAGGTGTCGTAATCGGATCGAGATGACAATTGGATGTACCGATCAGTAGGCGAGATGCGAGGTCTCCGGATATCGATCGACCACCTGCGAGACACCATCCGAGTCGGCGCTACGATGCCCCCCTCGCGTGATCAGTCATTTGATCCTCATGCAAATAGGGCGTGTCCTGGTACCGCCTCTACGCCCCAAGGAGCCCGTGTGAGCCAGTCCCGCCGCACCTCTCGTCGCCGCGTGTGGACCGCGCTCACGCTGCCCGTCCTTCTGTGCGTACTCGCCGCGTGTTCCGGCGGCTCCGCATCCGGCAGCGGCGCCGATGGCGCGGCCCCCAGCGCCTCGCCGAGCCCGTCCGGACCGCCGGGAACCCTGTTCGACAATTTCCACTACAGCGGCCCCGACGACCCCTCGCTCACCGCCAACGGCTGGGAGGTCCGTAACGGCGCGGGCAGCCCGGGGATCAAGGACACCTGGTCCGGCGCCGGCGCCGGCTTCCCCTCCGACACGACCGCCCAGGGGGGCAGGGTCCTGCAACTGCAGGCCTCCACCGACGGCACCAAGCAGGGCACCAAGCAGGTCGAGGTGCAGAGCACCGGAACCGACCTCTTCACGGGGACCTACGCCGCTCGGGTCCACTTCAGCAACAAGCCCACGAGCGGTCGCAACGGCGACCACGTCGTCCAGACCTTCTTCGCGATATCCCCCTCGGACTCCTCGGCGAACTACAGCGAACTCGACCACGAGTACCTGCCGAACGGCGGCTGGGGTTCGGTGGGTCCGCAACTCGACACCGTCAGCTGGTACAAGGCCGATCCGCCGGACCGAGTCAGCCACACGTCCAAGCAGCGCCTTGACGGTTGGCATGTCATGATGATCACCGCCGTGAACGGAAAAGCGACCTATTCCCTGGACGGCAAGGAGCTGTTCACCAGCTCGGGCAAGTACGTACCGCGCGAGAAAATGGACATCCACTTCAGCAACTGGTTCATCGACCTTCCCTTCACCGGCGGTCCGCGCGCATGGGACATGAAGGTCAACTGGTTCTACTACAAAGCCGGTGAGGCTGTTTCCCTGGCGGATGTCCAGAAAACGGTGGACGGCTTCTACAGCGCCGGCGCCAACTACATCAACACCGTGCCGAAGTCCTGAAGTACGGTCGTCCGGGGCGCCGGTAGCCGCGAATCGCTCCACGATCGGCCAACTGCCGCTCAGGAACGGCAAAAAGCCCCGCCCGGCCATTCCTGTCGGGACGTCAGGCTTCCACCCGGCTACCGCGACGCGGACACGGTGCGTGCCTTCGTTCCACATGTGCGGGCGGACCGGCTCCGTCTGGTCGGAGACGGACCCACCGCGCTCCCCGCCGAAGCGGACGTGACACACCCGCTTCGGCCTGGGCGGCCAACGCGGCCGAGCACGCCGACGAACGACCTGACCTGCGGCCCGCATCACACCTGAGCCCAGGTGGTGGATGCAGTCCCCCCGGAAGGAACGATCCTCTGCGGGGCCTCCCGGGTGACACGGGGCGACGCCCGGCCCGGCGTACCGCCCCCCGGCGGTCCTCAAGCCCGAGGACCTAAGGACCTGGCCCGGGCCTGCCTGGAGCACTCGTTCCTGCCGGGCCGTGGCCTGTGGAACCGTGACCTCCGTACCGGCTACCGTCCGACCGGGGCGTGTGCCCGCGGCGTCCAGGGCGCCGAGCACCCGAGCGAGCGGTGCGCCCGGTTCCTGAAGGCCGGCCCGAAGGCGCAGGTCGAGCGGCGGCAGGAGGCGGCCTTCCAGCGCTTCGAGACCCACCACGCCCGCGCCACCCGGCCCGGCTCCCACTGATCCCGGGACCTGGTCGCAGCCGGCCCGCGCTCC
>NZ_JBGBPT010000025.1:32652-104198 GCF_041106355.1 Streptomyces sp. BF23-19
TCAGGGGCGCGGGCCGGCCCGCACGACACGTGCGATCAGGTCGTGGATCAAGAACTCTCCCGGAAGCCGGTTCTCCTTGAGGCGGTCGAGGTCGTCGGGACCGAACCATCCGTAGGCGCAGTGTTTCGTCCACTCCAGCGAGGGTCGGTCCAAGTCGCCCTCGACCTCGACGAGGAAGTCGGCCTCATGACGGAGTCCGGCGCTGTCGTCCCCGGTCCAGGTGGTGGTGCCGAGGAAGCGCCGTACGCGGCGCAGGCGCCAGCCGGTCTCCTCCTCGACCTCGCGCGCGAGGGTCTCCAGCAGGGTTTCCCCGGCCTCGACATGGCCGCCCACGATGTCCCAGCTGTCGGGGAAGAGGCGGCGGTGCGGGCTCCTCTTCTGGGCGAAGGCCTCGCCGTCGTCGTTGAGGATGACGGCGCCGACGGTCCACAGTTCGCCGGGGGCGGGTACGGGCAGCTCGACGTCGGGGTCCACGCCGAACCGCTGGTGAGGTGTCGTCATGGTCGACAGCCTAGAAGTGACGTGTCGAGGCAATCCCCCGCAGGGGTGACGCCGACCTGTTCGAGCGAGTTTCGGCGTCGGTCGGCGCGGGCCCGCAAGGGCCCCGCCTCATGCGAGAACATTCGTTCGCACCATGCTCCCGGTCCGGCCGTGACGATCCCGATTTCCGGTGCGTTCTTCAGGGCACTTGTACGGACATCCCGTCACAACCGTCCCTCCGGAGGAGCCTTCGATGACCGAATCCGTCGAACCGCACGGCACCGCCGCGCTGCTGGTCGACTCGAGGGGCCGGTACCTCTTGCACCTGCGCGACGCCAACAAACGCATCTGCGATCCGGGCACGTGGTCGATCCCGGGTGGAGGCCGGGAGGGCCAGGAGACGACGGCGCAGACGGTTCAGCGGGAACTCCTCGAAGAGACC
Source organism: Streptomyces sp. BF23-19 (assembly GCF_041106355.1). Classification (NCBI taxonomy): domain Bacteria; kingdom Bacillati; phylum Actinomycetota; class Actinomycetes; order Kitasatosporales; family Streptomycetaceae; genus Streptomyces; species Streptomyces sp. BF23-19. The sequence goes on from NZ_JBGBPT010000025.1 coordinate 33,575, forward strand.
GGCCTGACCGTGCCGTTGGCACCCTTCACCGTCGTCGACTGCCACGGGCCCGCGCAGGAGCCGGGCGGGCCGGACGGGCCGGACGAGCAGGGCCGCATCCAGGTGTACCTGGGGGCCTGGGACGGGGACGCCGACGAACTCCCTTGTCCCGAGGGCATCATGTTCCGCCACTTCGACGCGGCCACGATCCCCTTCCTGACGATGTGCGCGTGGACGAAGGAGGTCATCGACCTCCACCAGGCCCGAGGCCTCGCTCCGGCGGGCGTACCGGCCCAGGCCCGGCCCGGCGGCGGCCGGGCACGCCGGAACATCGTCGGCGTGCACCTCTACCTCGAACGGAACGGGCAGGTCCTGCTCGGGCTGCGTCACCCGGACTCCGCCTTCGCCGCCTCCACCCACCACTTCCTCGCCGGACACTGCGAGCAGGAGTCCGCCGTCACCTGCCTGGTACGGGAAGCTGCGGAGGAGGCCGGTCTGATCATCGACCCGGACGACGTGGACCTGGTCCACGTCGTGCACCAGGTGAACGAACCGGGCGGCCGGCCCCGTATGCAGCTCGTCTTCCGCGCACGGCGGTGGCAGGGCACACCCGAGGTCCGCGAGCCCGACCGCTGCCTGTCCTGGGGCTGGTGGGCGGCCGACGACCTTCCCGAACCCGTCGTCCCCTACACCCGGGCCGCGATCGAGGGCATCCGGGCCGGCCGCCTCTACACCGAGCTCGGCTGGGCATGAGTCACCCATGACCACGATCCCGATCCCGATCCCCGCGTTCGCGCCGTGAGCGGCGGCCCCCGGCACACGGTGCCGGTCGACGTCCACCTCGTCCTGCGCCGCGACGGCGACCGCAGCCCGGAGGTGCTGCTGTCGCGACGGGCCGGGCCCGTGTACGCGACCGGGCTCTGGCACCTGCCCTCCGGGCACCTCGACCCGGGCGAGGACATGGTCGAAGGGGTGATCCGGGAGGCCCGCGAGGAGACCGGTGTCCTCATCGCGGCGGCGGACGTGACCGCGGCGGTCACCGTCCACCACCGCCCGCCCCGGGGCGGCAGTTCGCGGATCGGCGTCTTCTTCGAGGTCCGACGGTGGGCGGGCCGGCCCGGGGTGATGGAGCCGGACCGGTGCGACGGCATGGGCTGGTACCCGCTCGACGCGCTGCCGGAGCCGATGGTGGCGTACTGCCGGGCCGGGCTGGACGCCTACCGGGCCGGCATGCCGGCCGCCGTGCACTTCCAGCGGCTCGGAGACCTCGTCGAGTACGCGGCGGGCGGCGTCGACCGTACCCGCCTGCTGCCCGGCCCGCCCCCGCCACCGGCCGACGGGGCGGACCTTCCCGACCCGCTGCGGGTGTTCGCCGAGTGTGCCGTCGGCCGGATCGCCCAGGTGGTCGATGTCTCCTGGGCGCGCACCGGCAGCCGGGTCTGGCGGCTGACCGGATCCGGTGGCGGCACCTGGTACCTCAAGCGGCACGCCGGGCAGCGGTTCCACGACCGCGAGGTGGCCGCGTACCGGACCTGGGCGCCGGGGCTCGGGCGCCCGGTTCCGCGCCTCGTCGCGTGCGACCCTCTCACGCGAGCCGTCGTCATCACGGCACTGGCGGGGCGGTCACCGCACGGCATGGACCTCGACCCGGCGACCGAGGTGCGCGTGCAGCAGGGGCTGGGGCGACTCGCCGCCGCCCTGCACCGCGCCTCTCCGGAACGGCCCGCCGGGCCGTCCTCGGCCGCGGACTCCGTGAAACGGCAGCTGGAGGAGGCCCGACCGCATCTGACCGCCGGGGACGAGGAGCTGGTCCGTACCCTGGCCCGCGCCTACGAGGACCTGCCGCGGCCCGTGCTGGTGCCCACGCACGGGGACCTGCAGTACCGCAACGTGCTCCTGACCGACGACGGCGAGGTGCGGCTCTTCGACTTCGAGCGGTCGGAGTACGCCACCGCCACCCGGGACCTGGTGCGCCTCGGCGACACCTGGACGGGCCGGCCCGATCTGCGCGCCGCCTTCCTCGACGGCTACGGCAGGCCGCTCACCCCTGTCGAGGAGCGCCGGCTGGACTGCGAGTCCGCCTTCGACGCGGTCTCCGGGATCGCCTACGGAGCCGCCCACGACGACCCCGAGGTCGCCGAGCGGGGCCACCGGACCCTGTACCGGCTCCATGCCATCCACCGGCCGTGACCTCGGAGCGTCAGAGTGTCTCGCTGAGCGAGTCGGCCGGCCGCCGCCGTGCCGCCCGCGTCGCCGGCAGCGCCGCCGCCCCCACCGCGCCCAGTACCGCTGCGACGATCACGGTCAACAGCACAGGGATTGGGGGTAGTTGGGCGATGCCCGCGCCGATCCCGCTGGACGCTCCCTGGGTGTCCACCAGCCATCTGCCGGACAGCACCCCCAGCGTCGTGCCCACCACGGCGGAGGCCAGCGCCGTCAGTCCGGCGGCCGTCACGATCATCGAGCCGATCTGCCGGGGCGTCAGCCCGATGGCCTTCAGCGCGAGCAGGTCCCGGCCCCGGTCCCGTACTCCCGTACCGATCAGCGTCAGCAGCTCGATCAGCCCGATCAACGCGAGGACCGCGATCAGGGCGGCGATCACCGCGCGTGCCGGTTCCAGCCGGTCGACCGGGTTCGGCGTCTGCCGGACCTCCAGAGTGCCGCCCGCCGTCCCGGCCAGCGCGGCGCTCACGGCCACGGGGTCCGCGCCCTCGCGCAGTACCAGGGCGTGGAAGTCGGGGCGCAGCGCCGGATCGCGCTCCCGCAACGCGTCGATGGACGTGGTGATCACCCGGCCCCCGGATTCGGGTTCGATGGTGCGGCCGACGACGTGCAGGATCTGTGGCCGTCCCTCGACGGTCATCCGCACCCAGGCGCCGACGCGGACCCCGAGGAGGTCGAGCAGCCCTTGTCCGGCCACCGCCTCGTCCGGACCGCTGACGGCGCGGCCCTCGACGACCTTGGAGGGGTACGGGTCCTGGGCCGTGCCGAGACCTCGGAGCGTGATCGTTCCGGTCTGTCCCGGTACGAGCGCCGCCATCTCGGCGCCGGGGTGGACCGCGGCGACGTCCGGGACGGCCGCGAGGGCCTGCTCCAGTTCCGCGTCGTTCGTCCCAGGCGACTGTCCGGCTCGTACGGTCAGTGCCGCGGCCAGTCCCATCTGCGCGGGCCTGCTGCGGAACTGGTCGAGCGTCGACCAGGCGACGAGTGCGACCGTGATGAGGACCAGCGGCAGGGCGAGCCGGGCGACGGCGGCGAGCGTCCGGCCGCGCCGTGGGAAGGCCGCACGCCATCCCAGGACCAGGGCGGGTGGCACGCGTGCGCCGAGGGCCCGCCTGCCGAGCGCGGTCATCGGCGTGGCGGACGGCAGCGCCGCGCGGGCCACCGGCACCGGGGGGACCCGGCCGGCCCGCCAGGCCGAGAGCCCGGTCGCGGCCGCGATCAGCAGCACCGCGCCGCACGGGATGCCGATCATGAGCGCGGTGTGGCCGGGCAGGTCCTGCCATACCGCGGTCGCCTCGCCGATCCGCCCGGGTATCCGGGCGCCGAGCAGTGCGATCGCCGCCGTGCCGAGGGCCACGCCGAGCAGGGCGAAGGCCAGGTGCTGTACGAGGAAGCCGCGGGTCACCTGACCGGGGGTGAAGCCGACGGCCTTGAGGATCGCGATGTCGCGCAGCTGGCCGCGCACGCGGGCGCCGATCGCGCCGGCGGCGGCGAGCGCCGCGGCGAGCAGCGCGCCGAGCCCGAAGACGGCGAACATCTGGCCGAGCAGCCGGTCGTCGCCGCCCGCCTCGGCCCGTGCCTGCTGCCACTTGGTGACCTGGGCGACCCGGTCGGAGCCGAGGAGGGTCACGGCCCGCTGGACGGTGAAGTCGGTGTCGTCCGGATCGTGCAGCCGCAGGCCCACGCTCTGCCCGGTGTCGCCGTGGGCGACCTCGTCGAGGGTGCGGTCGAGCACCCAGCCGATGCCGGGGCCGCCGCCCGGGTGGTAGCGGGGCTCGGCCACCTCGGCGATCCCGCTGACCTCCAGTGCGTGCGGGGCGCCGTCCGGGCCGGTGACCCGTACGGTGTCGCCCGGTTCCGCCCAGAGGGCTCGCGCGACCGAGGCCTCCAGTACGACGGTGTCGTTGCCGGCACCCGGGCCCCCGCCGGCGGCGGTGTCCGGTCCGGTGAGCCAGCTACCGTCGGTGACGAGCGGCCGTCCGGTCTGCGGGGGCTCCGCTCCGGCCGCGCGCAGTGTCACGCCGACCCTGGCCCCGCGTGACTCGACGGTCGTCGCCGTCGTGCGGTAGGGCCCGGAGAGGGCGGCGACCCCGTCCACGCGGGACAGGGCGGCGGTGTCGGCGCCGGCGCGGGTGTGCAGCCAGATGTGTGCGCCGTGGGACTGGTTGAAGACGCGCTGCCAGGGGTTGGCGGCGTAGCCGAAGAGTGCGCCGGCCAGCAGGAGCGAGGCGATGATCCCGGCGCTGGCCAGGACGACGAAGAGGGCTTCGCCGCGGTGTGCGCGGAAGTCGGCGTGCGCCCAGCGCAGGGTGGCCCGCACGGTCACTCCTTGAGTTCCAGGTCCAGGTCCAGCACGCCGGAGACGCCGCGGGCCGGCCGGCGTCCGCCGCCGAGCTGTGCGTCGTCGGCTATGCGCCCGTCGAAGAAGCTGACGACGCGATCGGCGGCGCTGGCCATCCGGGCGTCGTGGGTGACCATCATGATCGTCTGGCCGCGCTGGTGGAACCGGGAGAGCAGCCGCAGCACCTCGCGGGTGCCCTTGCTGTCGAGGCTGCCGGCCGGTTCGTCGGCGAGCAGCAGCGCGGGGTGGTTGACCAGGGCGCGGGCGAGTGCGACCCGCTGCTGTTCGCCGCCGGACAGCTCACCGGGCATCGAGCGTTCGCGGCCTTCGAGGCCGAGCTCGGCGAGCAGTTCGGCGCGGGACGCGCGGGCGGCCTTCGGGGAGGCTCCGGCGAGCAGGGCGGGGAGTTCGACGTTGTCGGCGACGGTGAGGTTGGAGACCAGGTTGAAGAACTGGAAGACGACGCCGATGCTGCGGCGCCGCAGGACCGCCCAGCGGGCCTCGCGGTACTCGTCGACCCGCTCTCCGCCGATCCACAGTTTTCCGCTGTCGGGGCGCTGGAGGCCGCCTATGAGGTGGAGCAGGGTGGATTTTCCGGCTCCGGAGGGCCCGGTGACGGCGACGAACTCGCCGGGCCGGACGGACAGGTCCACCCCGCGTACGGCGTGCACCGGTAGGCCTTCGCCGTAGTGGGTCTTGGTCAGGCCCTCGGCGCGCACGATGGGCTCGGCGGGGGTGGCGGACCCGCCGGGCACGCCAGGAGCGGCGCCGGTGGTGGCGTCGTCGCTCATTCCAGCTCCTCCTGGCAGCGTTCCAGCCAGTCGAGGTCGGCCTGCAGGTGCAGCATGGCGCCCTCGATCAGCAGTTGGGAGATCTTGTTGTCGCGGTCCTCCGCCGCGGCCAGCTTCGACAGGTCCCGCATGGTGTTGAGGTACTGCCGCCGCTGCTTGTTGATCAGTGCGACCGGATCGGCCAGACCCGACCGGGGTGCGAGGGCGAGCTTCATGAAGAACTCGTCCCGTACCCGGGGTTCCTCGGCGGTGTCCTCGAACCAGGCCTGCACGGCCTCGCGTCCGGCGTCCGTCAACCGGTAGGTGCGCTTGTTGGGGCGCCCCGACTGCTCGACGTCCTCGCCCTCGATGAGGCCGCTCTTCTCGAGCCGTCCGAGGGTGACGTAGATCTGGCCGACGTTGGGCTGAGGGTACGCGGCGCCCAGGAGCTTCTCAAGGTCCTGCTTCAGCTCGTAACCGTGCGCAGGGCTACGGGTGAGGAGCGCAAGGAGCGCCAGCCGCACTCGCTCCCCCTCCTTCCCGCTCCGTAGTCAACGGTTCACTCGGCAGCGGGCCGAGTTGCGCCGCCGTCCGTCTCGTCTGCCTGGGCGTCTAGTATCGCCCATGCCTAACGGGTATATATAGGCCACGATGGTCGGCGACGCAGCCGGATCGTGCACTGGGAGGAATCTATGCGGTGGATGCGTGCCGCGGGTAGAGCTCTCCTGGTCGGGGCGGTCGTCCTGGCGGGATACACCGGTCTCGGCGCCCGCGCCGACGCGGGTCCCGCGTCCGAGGATCGCGGCCCGCTGACGCTCGTGACGGCGGGCGATCTGACGAACTACCTCCCTCCGCTCGTGGAGGACTGGAACGAGGCCCATCCCGACGAGCGCGTCACGCTCGTCGAACTGCCGGACTCGGCGGACGAGACCCGGGCCCAGATGATCAGTGAGCTGCGATCGGGCCGCGACCGGTTCGACGTGCTGAACATCGACGTCGCTTGGACGTCCGAGTTCGCGGCGGCCGGTTGGATCTCCCCGCTCCGGCGTGAGCGCTTCCCGCTGGACGCCTTCCTGCGGCCCGTCGTCGACACCGCGACCTTCGACGGCCGGCTGTACGCGGTCCCGTACGTCACCAACGCGGGGCTGCTCTACTACCGCAAGGACATCCTGGACCGGGAGGGCGAGGAAGCGCCGCGCACCTGGGACGAGCTGGTCCGCCAGGCCCGCACGATCGCCCCGAAGTACGGACTGGACGGTTACGCCGGCCAGTTCCTGCCGTACGAGGGGCTCACGGTCAATGTCACCGAGGCGGTGCATTCGGCGGGCGGATCGATCCTGCGCGACGACGGGGCCCGGGTGAGCGTGGACTCGGACGCCGCGCGCGCCGGCCTGCGGTTCCTCGCGGACGGGGTGCGGGAGGGGTGGATCTCCCGCGAGGCGCTCGGCTACAAGGAGGAGGAGTCGCGGCGGGCCTTCCAGGACGGTCGGCTGCTCTTCCTGCGGAACTGGCCCTACGTGTACGCGGACGCGAGCGCGGAGGGGTCGAAGGTCGCGGGCAGGTTCGGTGCCGTGCCGCTGCCCGGACCGGACGGGCCCGGTACCAGCGTGCTGGGCGGCTCCAACCTCGCCGTGAGCAGCCATGCGCGGCATCCGGCGTCGGCGGCCGACCTGATCTCCTACCTCACCAGTGAACGGGTCCAGCGGCAGGTGCTCACCAAGGGCTCGCTGCCTCCGGTGCGGGCCGCGCTGTACGAGGACCCCGAGCTGGTCCGGGCGTATCCGTACCTGCCCACGCTGCGCCGGAGCGTGCTGTCGGCGGTACCGCGCCCCAAGAGTCCGCGCTACGACCAGGTGAGCCTCGCCGTGCAGGCCGTGGCGCAGGACCTGCTGGCGTTGCGCCAGACGCCGGAGCAGGCGTCGGCTCGGCTCGCGCGCGAGCTCGGGACCATCTCCCGCACCGGCTGATCGCACTCCGCCTCTCCTCCTTCCTCAAGGGTCTCTACTTACATGTTAAGTAGAGACCCTTCGTCGTGCATGCGGTCACTCTCGTACAAATCACCCCAACTTTTCGCTGTTTCTGGACACATCGTTGACACCTTCCGGTCGCTGCTACTTAACATGCATGCATAACAGCGCACCGATCCGGGGCGCTCTCGCATTCAGCAGACAGGTCGACGCGAGATGCTCAGCACCCTTCCGGCCGCCATCGGCCACCCCTCCCCCGCCGCCACCACCTCGGCCCCTTGGTGGCGCGACGCGGTGATCTACCAGGTCTACGTCCGCAGCTTCCTCGACAGCACCGGGGACGGCATCGGCGACCTGGCCGGCGTCCGGGCCGGGCTCCCCTACCTGCGCAAGCTCGGTGTCGACGGCATCTGGCTCAGCCCCTTCTACCCGTCGCCGCAGCACGACCACGGCTACGACGTCGCCGACTACCGCGGCGTCGACCCGGTCTACGGCGACCTCGCGGAGTTCGACCGGCTGGCGGCAGACGCCCGCCGGCTCGGGCTGAAGCTGCTGCTCGACATCGTTCCCAACCACTGCTCCAGCGAGCACCCGTGGTTCCAGGAGGCACTCGCCGCGGAGCCGGGCAGCCCGGAGCGCGCCCGTTTCCACTTCGCCCCCGGCCGTGGCCCGGACGGGGCGGAGCCCCCCAACAACTGGCACGCGATGTTCGGCGGTCCCGCGTGGAGCCGGACCACCGGTCCCGACGGCGCCCCCGGCGAGTGGTACCTGCACCTCTTCACGCCCGAACAGCCCGACCTGAACTGGCGCGATCCGGCTGTGGGTGACGAGTTCGAGGAGGTGCTGCGCTTCTGGCTGGACCGCGGGGTCGACGGCTTCCGCATCGATGTCGCCGCCGGACTGTTCAAGCACCCCGCGCTGCCCGACTCGGACGACCCCACGGCCGACGAGCGGGCCCGCGACGCCGTGAACCAGCTGGCCTGGAACCAGCCCGAGGTGCACGGCGTGTGGCGGCGCTGGCGCTCGGTCTGCGAGGAGTACACCGCCCGGGACGGCCGCGAGCGACTGCTGGTCGGCGAGGTGTCCGTGCCCACCGCGCGGGAGCACGCCGAGTACGTCCGCCCCGACGAACTGCACCAGGCGTTCTTCTTCGACCTGCTCAGCGCCCCGTGGGACGCCGACGCCTTCCGCGCGACGATCACCGACGCGATGCGCGACATCGCCGGCACCGGCTCCACCGTCACCTGGGTCCTCAACAACCACGACCAGGTCCGCACGGTCACCCGCTACGCGGGCGAGCCCGGGGTGGAGGGCAGCGGTCTGGGGGCCGCCCGTGCCCGCGCCGCGGCCCTCCTGATGCTCGCACTGCCCGGCGCCGCCTACGTCTACCAGGGCGAGGAGCTCGGCCTCCCCGAGGTCCTCGACCTGCCCGACGAGGTCCTCACCGATCCGATCTTCCGCCGTACGGGCAGCCGCAAGCACGTCCGGGACGGCTGCCGCGTGCCGCTGCCCTGGTCCGGGCACGCCTCCCCGTTCGGCTTCTCCGGGGAGGCGGCCGGCGCCAAGCCGTGGCTGCCGCAGCCCGAGTGGTTCGCCGAGCACGCCACCGACCGCGCCCTGGCCGACACCCGTTCCTTCTGGCACCTCTACCGCGACGGGCTCCAGCTGCGGCGCACCCTGCCACAGCTCGGCGAAGGCCCCCTGCGCTGGCTGGACGCGCCGCCGCAGGTGCTCGCGATCACCCGCGGCGACGGCCTCGTCTGCGCGGTGAACTTCGGCACCGAGCCGGTGCCCGCCCCGGTCCCCGGCACTCCGTTGCTCGCCAGCGGTCCCTGCCCCGACGGGGTGCTCCCCGCGGCGACCGCCGCCTGGTGGACGGCCGACTGCCCGACCCCGTGACCCCCGGCCCCTGACCTCCTCCTCTCCTCCTTTTCCCTTCCGCCCCTTCCTCCTCCCCCGCGCCCCCCATGTACGTCCGGACCCCGCCCCGTGTCCCGGACCTCCAGACAAGGACTCCCTCATGCGACGACCCAGCAAGACGACCCGGCGGACCGCGGCCACCGCATCGGCGGCCCTCGCCCTCGCCCTCGGTGCCACCGCCTGCGGCGGCGGCACCACCGGACCCGCGAGCGGCGGCGAACTGAGCGGGCAGACCGTGACCGTGGCAGGTGTCTGGACCGGCAGCGAGCAGCAGAACTTCAAGAAGGTGCTGGACGCCTTCACCGAGAAGACCGGCGCGAAGACGGTCTTCATACCCTCCGGCGACAACGTCTCCACCTTCGTCGGAAGCAAGATCGAAGGCGGCAACGCGCCCGACGTGGTGATGGTCCCCCAGGTGGGTGTGCTCCAGCAGTTCGCCGCCAAGGGCTGGCTCCAGCCCCTGTCCGACCAGGCCGCCCGGAAGGCCGGCACCACCCTCGCCCCTGTGTGGAAGAACTACGGCACCGTCGACGGCACGTACTACGGCCTCTACTTCAAGGCCGCCCACAAGTCGACCGTCTGGTACGCCCCCGAGGCCTTCGCCCAGGCCGGTGTCGCCGAGCCCACCAGCTACACCGACATGCTGAAGGCCGGCCGCACCCTCGCCGACTCCGGCCGCCCCGCCTTCGCCGTGGCCGGCGAGGACGGTTGGACCCTCACCGACTGGTTCGAGAACATCTACCTCTCCCAGGCCGGACCGGAGAAGTACGACCAGCTCGCCCAGCACAAGCTCAAGTGGACCGACGAAAGCGTCGTCAAGGCGCTGACCACCCTCGGCGAGCTGTTCAAGGACAAGCAGCTCGTCGCCGGCGGTGCCCAGACGGCGCTGAGCACCGACTTCCCCACGTCGGTCGCGCAGGTCTTCGGCCCCGAGCCCAAGGCGGGCATGGTCTACGAGGGCGACTTCGTCGGCGGCGTGGCCAAGGACCAGTTCGGCAAGAAGCTCGGCAAGGACGCCAAGTTCTTCCCCTTCCCCGCGGTCGACGGCGGCAAGGCGCCGGTCGTCAGCGGCGGTGACGCGGCCGTGGTCCTCAAGGACGCGAAGAACGGCAAGGCCGGCATGCAACTGCTCGAATACCTGGCCGGCCCCGAGGCCGCCGAGGTATGGGCCCGCGCCGGCGGCTTCCTGTCCCCGAACAAGGAGGTCGACATCGCCTCGTACGGCGACGAGATCACCCGCAGCACCGCCAACTCCCTCATCGCGGCGGGCGACTCGATCCGCTTCGACATGTCGGACCAGGCCCCGGCCGCGTTCGGCGGCACCAAGGGCGCGGGTGAGTGGAAGCTCCTCCAGGACTTCCTGCGCGACCCGTCGGACCCGCGCGGCACGGCCGCGAAGCTCGAGGCCGAGGCCGCCAAGGCCTACGGGAACTGAGGCGACGTCCATGGCTGACACCGTGACCGCCGCCCGCGGCCCGGCCGACGGGCGGCGCCGGGCCCAGCGCAGGAAGCGCCGCCTCGCGATCGTCTTCGTCCTGCCCGCCCTGCTGCTGCTCGGCGCGCTGGTCGTCTACCCGGTCCTCTTCTCCTTCGGCCGCAGCCTCTTCGACGCCGACGGCGACCGGTTCGTAGGGGCCGCCAACTACGCGGCGATCGTGCAGGACCAGGCCACCCTCAAAGCGATCCGCAACAGCGCCCTGTGGGTCGTCGTCGCCCCGACCCTGCTGACCGGACTCGGGCTGATGCTCGCCGTGCTCACCGAGAAGGTGCGCTGGGCGACCGCGTTCAAGCTCGTGCTCTTCCTGCCGATGGCGGTGTCGTTCCTCGCCGCCGGCATCATCTTCCGCCTCGCCTACGACCAGGACCCGTCCCGGGGCGTCCTCAACGCCGCCGTCGTCGGCGTCCACGACAGCTTCCGCGACACCGCCGCCTATCCGACCGCCCGGGCCCGGGAGGGCCACGGCCTGACCGGCGGGGCGGGCGGCCCGTACGGCACCGAGGAGACCGTACGCCCCGGCCAGGCGGTCGACCTCGGCTTCATCGGGGTGGCACCCGACGCGATGCCGGACGGAGCGAAGGCGGCGGCGCCCGCCGCGCCCGAGCCGGACACCATCGGAGGTGTCGTCTACCTCGACTTCGCCCCCGGCGGCGCCGGCACCCCCGGCCGTATCGACCCGGGTGAGAACGGGTTGCCCGGCATGAGGGTCGAGGCCGTCCAGGACGGCCGGGTGGCCGCCACCGCCGTCACGGCCGAGGACGGGTCGTTCCGCTTCACCGGGCTGGCCAACGGCGCGTACGCGGTCAGGCTGCCCGCGGCCAACTTCGCGGCCCCGTACCAGGGGGTGAACTGGCTCGGTCCGGCGCTGGTCACCCCGGCCATCATCGGCGCCTACCTGTGGGTGTGGACCGGTTTCTCGATGGTTCTGATCGGCGCCGGCCTCGCGGCCATCCCGCGGGACGCCCTGGAGGCCGCGCGGATGGACGGTGCCTCGGAGGGCCAGATCTTCCGCAAGATCACCGTGCCGCTGCTCGCTCCGGTGCTCACCGTCGTCTTCGTGACCCTGGTGATCAACGTGATGAAGGTCTTCGACCTCGTCTACATCATCGCGCCCGGACCGGTCCAGGAGGAGGCCAACGTACTGGCCACCCGCATGTGGCTGGTCTCCTTCGGCGGCGGCAACGACCAGGGACTCGGCAGCGCGCTCAGCGTGGTGCTCCTCCTGCTCGTCGTCCCGGCGATGGTCGTCAACATCCGACGCTTCCGAAGGAGTGGAGCATGAGCAGCGGCCACGGCACCATCGAGCGCCGACGGTCCCGGCGGAGCGCGGATGTCCGCCCGGTCCCCGGCCCGTCGGCGAAGGGGCCCGGCCCCGGGCGCCGGCGCGGAAAACGGCTGTCACGCCTGCTGAGCAGCTCCCTCGTGCAGGGTGCGCTGATCCTGGTGGCCCTGGTGTGGATCACCCCGTTGGCGGGCCTGCTCATCTCCTCGCTGCGTTCCGAGGGCGACAACGCCTCCGACGGCTGGTGGACCGCGCTCGGCGACCCGTCCCAGCTGTCCCTGGACAACTACGGCGCCCTGCTGAAGGACTCCGGCATCGCGGAGGCGTTCGGGAACACGGTCCTGATCTCCGTGCCCACCACCGCCCTGGTGGTCGCCATCGCGGCACTCGCCGGATACGCCTTCGCTTGGCTGGAGTTCCCCGGCCGGGACGCCATCTTCCTGGTGGTCGTGGGACTGCTGGTGGTGCCCGTACAGATCGGGCTGCTGCCGGTGGCCAAACTCTTCGGTGCGGTGGGGCTGTTCGGCACGGTCGCGGGCGTCGTCCTCTTCCACGTCGCCTACGGGCTGCCGTTCGCGATCTTCCTGCTGCGCAACTACTTCGCCGAGATACCGCGCGAAATGCTGGAAGCAGCCCGGATGGACGGCGGCAGCGAGTGGCGGATCTTCTCACGGCTGGTGCTGCCGCTCGGCCGGCCGGCCATCGCGAGCCTGGCCATCTTCCAGTTCCTCTGGGTCTGGAACGACATGCTCGTGGCGCTGCTCTTCGCGGACAGCGGGTCCCAGCCGCTCACGGTCGCGCTGCAGTCCCAGATGCGGCAGTTCGGAAGCAACATCGGCGTCCTCGCTCCCGGGGCGTTCCTGTCCCTGGTGGTCCCGCTGATCGTCTTCTTCGCCTTCCAACGGCACTTCGTCCAGGGGGTGATGGCCGGCTCGGTGAAGTAGCCGCCGCCCCGTGCCACGGGAGCGGGCCCTGCCGGCGGTCGAGAGACCGTCCGCAGGGCCCGCTGCCGTGGCTGCGTCGACCGAGTTCGCGCAACCGCCTGTCGCCGCGGGCGCTCCGACGTCGTTTCGGCCCGCACGATCGCGGCCCTTCGGCTGCGGGGCGCCGCGCTCGCGGAGATCGCGAAGGGCTTCAACCGCTCCGGAACACTGAGCGTCGAGCCGCCGTCGCCGACGCCGACGGCTCGATAGGCTCCCGCCATGTTCGAATACCACGGCTGGATCACGGTCCACGAGAGCGCCACGGCCGACGACGACCCGAGCCGGGAGGCCGAGATCGTCGAGGGTCTTCGGCGCCGCATCGACGGGATCGCCAGCCCCTACCTGCTCGACCTGCGCTGGATGAACGGCGAGCTCTTCCTCCACATCGGGGGCTTCTCCAACCATCGCGCACCCGAGATCCTCGACCTGTTCCGGCACGTCGGCGCGGTCGCGCCCGGCTCGTACGGCCTGCTGCACGTGCGTGACGACGAGGATCCCCGGCACGAGAACGACGTCCGTGTCCTGAGGTTGGTCCGGGGGAACGTCACCGAGCACACCGAGTCGTCGCTGTCGCCGTGCGTCCCCGTGCTCGAGGATCACTTCAGCGGGTAGCGCGTCCGGGAGTGCGGCGGCCGAGGGGTGGCGGGCCGGGTTCGCCGTGTCCCTCCGGTGCGCCGGGCGGTCAGTTGCCCGGGGTGTCGCCCTGTTCGCGCATGCCCCACGGGGAGCCGTACGCGGTGAGCAGCTCCAGGAACGGCAGCGGCGGCAGGGCCTCGGGGCCCAGGACGCCGGGCTGTGACCAGACGCCGGTGGCCAGGAGTTCCAGGGCCACCACCGGGTTGACGGCGGTCTGCCAGACCACGGCCTGGGAACCGTACTCGCGCATGGACCACTGGTTGTCGACCACGTGGTAGAGGTAGACCTCGCGCCGCAGGCCGTCCTTGGTGCCCTTGACCCAGGTCCCGGCGCAGGTCTTTCCGGTCATCCGGTCCCCGAGCGTCGCCGGGTCGGGCAGGCAGGCGGCGACCACGTCGCGGGGCGAGACCCGGACCTCGGTGCCGTCCTCGCCACGGACCGCGACCCGTTCGGTGGAGTCCAGGCCGAGGGCGTGGAGGGTCTTGAGCTTGCCGATGAAGTCGTCGCCGAGGCCGTACTTGAAGGTGACCCGGCGGGCTCCGACCCAGCGCGGTACGAGAAGGACCTCCTCGTGTTCGACGTTGACGCACTCGACGGGTCCGATGCCCTCGGGAAAGTCGAAGACCTCCGGCTCGCTGAACGGTTCGGTGGTGAACCAGCCGCGCTCACGCTCGTAGACGACGGGCGGGTTCAGGCACTCCTCGATCGTCGTCCAGATGTTGAAGGACGGGGCGAAGTCGTAGCCCTCGACCGCCAGGTTCGCTCCGTCGCGGATGCCGATCTCCTCGATGTCGTCGAAGAGGTGGTCGGCGGCGTAGCGGGCGAAGACGTCCGAGAGTCCGGGCTCGACGCCCATGCCGACGAGGGCGAGGCGGCCCGACTTCTCCCATTCCTCGGCCCGTTCGAACTGCTCGTCGCCGAGCTTGACCCCGCATGCGCTGTGCGGGTGCTCGGGGTGGGGGCGGGAGAGGGACATGGCCATGTCGAGGTAGTGGCTGCCGGCCGCGAGCGCGGCGTTGAACAGGGGCATCACGAAGCGCGGGTCGGTGGCGTTCATCAGGACGTCGCATCCGCGCTCGGTGAGCAGGCTCGTGACCGCCGCCTCGTCGGAGGCGTCGACGCGACAGGCGCTGAAGCGCCGCTCCTCACCGCCCAGGGCCGCGACCGCGGCCTCGGCGCGGGCCAGGTCGTAGTCGGCGACGACGAAGTGGTCGAAGAAGTCGCGGCGGGCGGCGATCTTGGTGATCGCGCTCCCGACACCGCCGGCACCCACAAGCAGAACACGCATGGCGAGGTCCTTTCTCTGTGAGGCGTGCGCCTCAGGGGCTGATGGAACCGTTCCGTCCGAGTTAAGGTCAATGGTGTTGGCATAAGGATGGACGGAGGCGGGCGATGGCGAAGGACGTGGTCCCGGAGGAGGCCCGCAGGCGGCGGCGCCCGACCCGGCAAGGGACGGTGCTCTCCGAGCGGCTGATCGTCGAGACGGCCCTACGGATGGTGCGCGAGCACGGCAGCGCGGGCCTGTCCGCCCGACGGCTGGGTGCCGCGCTGGGGGCGGACCCCAGCACTCTGTACCGGTACTTCGACGGCATGGACGGGTTGACCTTGGCGATCGGCGAGGAGCTGATCGGCCGCGCGCTCGACGGCTGGGCCCCGACCGGGCGGTGGCGCGACGACCTGCGCTCGCTCGGGCTACGCATCCACGGCGCCTACCTCGCCCACCCGCAGGCCGCGCTGCTGACCGCGAGCCGGGTCAGCGGTCGGCCGCGCGAGATCGCGGCGGACGAGGCGATCCTCGGCAGCCTGCGCGGCGCGGGCTTCGCCGACGTGGACGCCGTACGGATCTACCACGCCTACATCGACCAGGCCCTGGCCTTCGCTGCGCTCGACGCCGGGCCTCTCGCGCTGACGGAGAAGGCCCGCGAGTCGGACGAGGAGCGGTGGGAGTCGACGTACGCCCGGTTGCCGGCCGACGCGTACCCGAACATCGCGGCCACGGCGGGACTGCTGGCCGCCCGGATGCCGCACAGCGCCTACCCGGTGGCGCTGGAGATGCTGCTCGACACTGCCGAGCGGCAGCTCGCGGACGCCACGGGTCCCGGGGGCGCGGACACGACCTGGTGACCCGGCCTGCGGGGCGCGCTTATGCCAACACCATTGACCCTCTGTGCGGAGCACGGGTTTCCTCATCGCATTCACGCCCCGTTCACCGTGCACCAGTGAGGGACCATGGTCGAAGACACCCCGCGGACGCCTGTCGCCGCCACGCTCAGACCGAACGCGATCGGGTTCGTCGACGCCCTCGCCATCGGGCTGAACGCCACCTCGCCGGCGTACTCGCTGGCCGCCGTGATCGGGCCGATCGTCGCCCTCGTCGGCGTCCACGCCCCCGGGGTGATGCTCGCGTCGTTCGTCCCGATGGTGCTCATCGCATCCGCTTTCTACTACCTGAACCGGGCCGATCCCGACTGCGGCACGACCTTTTCGTGGGTGACGCGTGCGCTGGGGCCCACGACGGGCTGGCTGGGCGGCTGGGCGATCACCATGACCGGGGTCCTGGTGGTCGGCTCGCTCGCCGATGTGGCCGTCAACTTCGGTCTGCTGGCCGTCGGCCTGGACGGCTGGGCCGGCAACACGCTGATCCGGCAGGCACTCACCGTGCTGGTGATCGTGACGATGGCGGCACTGTGTGTCCGGGACACACAGGCGGCGGCCCGCCTGCAGAACGTCCTCGTGCTGCTGCAGACCGTCTGCCTGTTCGTCTTCGCGGCCGTGGCCCTGTACCGGGTCTACGCCGGGACCGGCTCCCCGGGCGCGCTGCGGCCGTCCCTCGACTGGCTCGACCCGTTCGGGTCCGGGAGCACGGCGCTGACCGGCGGGCTGCTCCTCGGTGTCTTCGTCTACTGGGGCTGGGAGTCGGCCGTCAACCTCACCGAGGAGACAAAGGACCCCTCCTCCGCCCCGGGTCGGGCCGGCATCTGGTCGACCGTCGTCCTCCTGGCCACCTATGTGTCCGTGGCCTTCGCGGTGGTCGCGTTCGCCGGCACCGGCTACCTCACGGCGCACGCCGACGACGAGGAGGCCGTCTTCGCCTCTCTGGCCCGGGAGGCCCTCGGCGGCTGGGACTGGATCGTCCTGCTCGCCGTCGCCACCTCGGCGCTCGCCTCGACCCAGACGACGATCATCCCGGCCTCCCGTACCGCGCTGTCCATGGCGCGCAGGCACGCCCTCCCCCGCCGGTTCGGTCTGATCCACGACCGGTACCGCACCCCGGCTGTCGGCACCTGGTGGGTCGCGGGCACGGCCACCGTCTGGTACCTGTTCATCCATCAGGTCAGCGAGAACGCGCTCGCCGACTCGCTGACGGCCCTCTCCCTCCTGATCGCCTTCTACTACGCCCTCACCGGAATCGCCTGCGCGGTGTACCACCGGCGCCTGCTGACCTCGGGGGTGCGCGCGTTCCTGTTCATCGGCGCCGGCCCCCTCGTCGGGGCGGGGATGCTGATCTGGCTGCTCGTCGAGGCGGTCGTCGACATGGCGGATCCCGCCAACTCCTCCGGTGGTAGCTCCTGGTTCGGCCTCGGGCCGCCGCTGGTCATCGCCCTCGGCCTCAGCCTCGTGGGGCTGCTGGTGATGCTCGCCCGGCGCGCGGCGTCCGGGACGTTCTGGGCGGAGCGCCCCAGCATCCACGCGGCGCAGGGGACGGAACACGTGGTGTCGAGCGCCTCCGAGCGGACGGCGGAGCCCGCCGCCCGAGGGTGAACACACGGGGGACGTGTGGGCCGTGACGGTCCGCCGTCCCACCGAGGGGGCCGTCGGCCGACCGGCGGGCCGGACTGTCCGGGCCAAAAACCTCCGGCCGTCCCGCGTGACGCGGAACGGCCGGAGGCTCAAGTCGGTGGGCGAGGAAAGCGAAGAGGCTACTTTAGGAGTGTTGAGAAGGAAGCCCCTTCATGGCCTCGCCACGGCTACGTTAACAGTCACTCGGGGATCAGGTCACGCAGATTTTCGGGGGTGACGATCCGCGACCCCGGGTGCAGCTTCTCGGGCCGCTCCAGGCCGATGTAGGTGACGGGGCCCGCCGGAACCGTCTTCCCGTCCCACACGGTCACGGTCGTGGCGCTGCCGGTCATCAGCTCGACGAGATATCGGACGGTGAGCTGCTCGTGGTCGACGATGGCGCGCATCAGCATCGCGACCGTCACCCGGTTGCCCTCGACCGTGTTGTACGACGGAGATCCCGTCAGGTACAGGTGCAGCCACTTGGCGCGCCACCGGCCGTCGGCCCCGCGCAGGAACACCAGCGGCAGTGCGATCCGGCCCGGACCGCGCAGATCCGACTTCATCCGCACCGTGCGCGGCTCGAACGGTCGCCCCTGCTGCTCGGTTCCGCGCAGCATGAAGCCGAAGAACGACTCCTCGACCTCCTCGAAGCCTTCCCCGGAGTAGATGTCGACCTGCGGGACGATGCAGGTGCCGCGTACCGCGTCCAGGCGTAGGTCGATGAACTCCGAGGCCCCGTCGGGCGCGTTCGTGATGTCACCGGAGTGCGCTCCGCCGACGTCGACGAGGTTGGTGTACGAGAGCCAGGAGATGGTCGAGTAGTCGGGGGCCAGCAGCGCCGCCGACAGGTCGTAGTCGGTGCTGCGCGCGGTCTGCTTCCAGTACACGAAGAACCGCAGCAGGTCGCCGTCGACCGGGGAGATCGAGCCGCGGGGCAGCACGCCGAGCCCGGACGTGGTCGCCTTGCCGCTGAGCGGCAGTGCCACGTCCAGGACGTCCGGGTCGATCAGCAGGTGGTCCGCGGCGGGCAGTCGGCGGCGTAGTTCCGCGTCGATCGCGGTGATCATCCGCTTGCACTCGGGGGCGAACACCGGCCGGCGGGTGTCTTCGGTGACCCAGGCCCGGCCGGAGCGGTTGACGAACACCCGCTGTTCGCCGGTCGCCTCCGCACGGTTGTGCAGGTGCTGGCGTACCGACAGCAGGACGCGGCCGGAGACGTCGGGGACGACCTGCTCGGCGGCGGCCACGACCGCGTCGCGCTCGTCCTGCGTGACGGCGGAGCGCAGCAGCCGGTCCAGGGAGCGCAGCAGCTTGCCGGGTGCGGCCTTCAGCAGTGCGGCGGCGCCGGTGGGGTCGAGCCGGGCGTGCAGCTCCTCGACCCGGCTGTCGAAGGTACGCGCCTCC
Organism: Streptomyces sp. BF23-19; assembly: GCF_041106355.1. Lineage (NCBI taxonomy): Bacteria > Bacillati > Actinomycetota > Actinomycetes > Kitasatosporales > Streptomycetaceae > Streptomyces > Streptomyces sp. BF23-19. The sequence goes on from NZ_JBGBPT010000025.1 coordinate 52,361, forward strand.
TTCTCGCCGCGGGCGACGGCGAACACGTCGGCCGCGTGCGGCCACTGCGGGTACTCGTGCGGGTGCAGCCGCTCGCCGAGCCGCTTCCACATCTCGCGGTGGGCGTGCACGTCGGCGAGCTTGGCGGGCGCCGCGCCGACGACCTCGTCGAGGCCCGCGAGCAGCGCCCGGCGCGCGGCGCGGGAGATGCCCCGCAGCCGGGTCGGCTCCTGCAGGCCGACGTCGCCGCCCGCGAGCGCGCAGGCGAGCCGGAGCACATCGGTGACCGTGTCCAGCAGCAGGCCCGAACCGGCCTTCAGGCGGGCCTCGTTGACCACGGCCCGGTTCTCCCGTACGGAGATCTGGTCGGGCTGCGGTCCGTCGGCGCAGTGGCCGGCGAGGTCCTTGAGGTCCCGTAGCACGTCCTCGCCGAGGGGGGTGGTGCTGCCCGCCAACGCCAGGTAGAGGGAGGTGAGTTCGTCGTCCGGTGCGCCGCCGAGGTGCAGGACCGTCATACGGTCGCCCGCCACGGCGATCAGCTCGTCGTGATGGGTCAGCATCTCGGCGTAGGTGTGCCGGTAGTTGCCGTACGAGGGGAGGGTGAGCAGGTTCACCACGCCGGTGCTCAGCTGCTCCAGCGTGCTCTCGCGCGTGCTGTCGTCGGCGAGCGCCTCGGCTATGCATCGCATCCAGAAGTCGAAGGTGTCCGGCACGTTGGCCGGGAAGTCGATGAAGTAGGCGTTGTGCCGCACGTGGTCGCCGACCATCTCGCGGACGGTGCCCAGCGTTCGTACCGCGGTGTCGACGACCGCCTCCTCGGCCAGTCCTGACAGGTGTTCGAGCAGCTGTGCCGAGAGCTTGAAGCCCACGGACATCAGGGTGGCGTCGAACTGCTGCGCCGCGACGGCGCCCTCCCCGACGGGTCCCGTGGGGCGGGGGATGCGGTGGGTGTGTCGGAGAACCAGGGGGTCGAGTCGGTGGACCATTCCCGCATGATCCCAAGGCCGTGCGGAGCGCCGCACCCGGTTTTCCCGGGGCCGGTGCGGTGTCCGCCGAAACGGTTTCCCTGGCGGACGGGACGGGTCCTACTGTGGCCCGGTGACTCAGATGATCATTCTCAACGGTGGTTCCAGCTCGGGTAAGTCCGGGATCGTTCGGTGTCTGCAGTCCGTGCTGCCGGATCCGTGGCTGGCGTTCGGGTGCGATGCCTTCGTGGACGCCCTGCCCGCCGCGATGCAGGAGGCGGAGCAGGGGATCGAGATCGCGGCGGACGGCACGGTGAGCGTCGGGGCGACCTTCCGGGCGCTGGAGGCGGCCTGGACGGAGGGGATCGTGACGATGGCCCGTGCGGGAGCACGGATCATCGTCGACGACGTGTTCCTCGGTGGGGCGGCGTCCCAGCAGCGGTGGCGGAAGGCCCTGGGCGACGTACCGGTCCTGTGGGTCGGCGTGCGGTGCGACAGTGCGGTGGCCGCGGGCCGTGAGATCGCGCGCGGGGACCGCGCCAGGGGTATGGCGGCGGCGCAGGCGGACTCGGTGCACCGGGGAGTCACCTACGACATCGAGGTGGACACCACGCGCACCGAATCGCTGGAGTGTGCGCGGATCATCGCCTCCCACGCGGCTGACCTGCGCGGGGGTGCGCTCAGCGCGTGGCGCGGCCGTGGAGCAGCATCGCGCGGGCGAGCGCGGTGAGGGCCACGGTGCAGAGCAGGGTGCGCAGGATGTTCGTGGTGACCCAGGTGGACTTGAACCGCTCGACGATCGAGAAGTCCTTCATCTGCTCGACGGCGCCCGCGTCCGCGAGCTCGTTGTTGAGCGGGATGTTCACGGCGAAGGTGATCACGAGGACGACGAGGTACGCGACCGCGGCCGCCCCCACCCACAGGGCGGTGGCGCGTCTGCCGCCGCGGTATTCCACGACCGCCGAGGCGGCGGCCGCCACCAGGGCCAGCAGGAACACCGAGCCGAAGAGCGGATTGCCGTCGATGGCCTTGTTGAAGGCACGCATCGCGGTGACATAGGTCTGCTCGTCACCGGCCGCCAGCCCCGGCATCACCGAAACGTCGAAGGCGAAGAACAGCCCGGCCATCAGACCCACCAGCACGGTGGACAGGGTGATCAAGGTGGTGGCGAGCCGGGTGCTCCGCGGCCCACCCGCCGCTGCCGACGAGGTCGGCGGCCGGCTCGGAACGTGCGGCGTCGGGTTGATGGTCATTCGACTCTCGTCCTCTTCCCACAGTCAATACAGCACGATGCGATGCAGTGCGGTGCGGTGCGGTGCGACGCGTTGTGAACGCGAACGACCGATCGTGACATCACCTGTTCGATCTTCCGCCGGGTTTTCCTGGCCCCTTGGGTGAATCTTTAGCCACGGCCACCCCGAGGCCGGCCTCGAACCCGCAGAGGGGGGAGTCGGGGCCGGCGATACGCTGGACCCATGCCAGCTTCGAACACCCCCGTGCCGGGCCCGCTGCGCCTGGAACCCGTCACCGCCGACAACTTCGACGCGGTGTGCGCGATACAGGTGCGCCCCGACCAGGCCCACCTGGTCTCCCCCGTGGTGAAGTCGCTCGCCGAGGCGTACCTGCACACCGCGACGGCCTGGCCGCGGGCCATCGTCGACGGCGACGAGATCGTCGGCTTCGTCATGGCCTTCCACGACATCCTCTGGAACCCGGCCGTCGACCCCGACGACCGCCGCAGCGGCATCTGGCGCCTCAACATCGACGCCCGCCACCAGGGCAAGGGCTACGGCCGCTTCGCCGTCCGAGCGGCCACCGAAGAGATCCGGGCCCGCGGCATCCCCGACGCGTACGTCAGTTGGAACACCGGCACGAACAGCCCGGAGCCCTTCTACCTCGGCCTCGGCTTCCGTCCCACCGGCGAACTCAGCGGGGACCAACGCGTGGCGCGGCTCTCCCTCACCCCGGACGGCGCATAGACCCCGAGCCCCAGGGGGTGTCCTCGCGGATCCTGTCTCAGGACACGGCCCGGCCGAGGACGACCGTGCCCCGCGGTCCCTGGGCCATCGCCGCGTCCGGCGCCGTCGTCCCCGAGCGGAACTCCCGTGGGCTGACACCCCGGACCCGCTTGAAGGCGGCGGACAGGGCGAAGGCGCTGCTGTAGCCGACCTTGCGGGCCACCCGCTCGACCGTGGCGTCCGGTTCACGCAGGAGATCGGCCGCCAGCGCCAGGCGCCAGCCCGTCAGATAGCCGACCGGCGGCTCGCCGACGAGCTCCGTGAAACGGCGCGCCAGCGACGCCCGGGAGACGCCCACCTTCAGGGCCAGTTCCTCCACGGTCCATCCGTGCGCCGGGCTCTCGTGCAGCAGCCGCAGCGCCGGCCCGACCACCGGATTGCCCTGGGCCCGGAACCAGCCCGGGGCGCCGGAGCCGGGGGCCGCGAGCCACGCCCGCAACACCCCGATCAGCAGCAGGTCCAACAGCCGGTCCAGGACCACCTCCTGGCCCGGCTCCTCACCGGAGATCTCCGAGGCGAGGAGCGCGATCAGCGTGGAGTCGGCGGTCCCTGCCGGCCTCACCAGGATCGTGGGCAGCGCGCCCAGCAGCCGGCCGCCGACCTCGCCCGGCGCCTGGTACGTACCGCTCAGCATCACCGCCGCCCCGGCGTCGGGGCGGGCGACGCCCCAGGTCCGTACACCGAGCGCCATCGAGTCCGTGACGTCCCCGGCCTCCGGCGTGCTGCATCGCTGGTCCGGCCCCACCGTGATCTGGACGGGGGTGTCCGGCAGGTCGGCGACCGTGTACGGCGCGGGCCCCCGTACGAGGGCCACGTCCCCGGGGTCGATCCGTACCGGCTCGGCGTCCGGATCGTCGGGCAGCAGCCAGGCCGAGCCCTGCGTCATGGTCACCACCGACAGCGGGGCACGGTCCTCGATCCGCATCGACCACGGAGGGTTGAGTACCGACTTCTGCAGAAACGCGCCCCGGGCCTGTGGGCCCGCGAGGAGACCGGCCAGCATGTCCATACGCTTATCCTCCCCCGGACGGAACAACGTCCCGGCACGGTCCCAGGCGCGGCGGGTCCGCATCAGACGGCCCCGAGGTCCCAGACGCCGGTGGCCGCCGCCTCCCGGGCGAAGTCCGAGAAGTCCCGGGGCGGCCGCCCCAGCACCTCCTCGACCCCGTTGACGAGGTGCGCGTTGCGCCCGTCCAGGATCAGGGTGAACAGCTCGGCGAAGTCCTCCGGCAGCCCGTTCTCGCGCAGCACCGCACGATAGTCCTCCATCGGGATGGGCGCATAGGCGATCTCACGACCGGTCACCTTCGAGAGCTCGGCGGCCACGTCATCGAACCCCAACAGGCGCGGCCCCGACAGCTCGTACGTCTTGCCGATGTGTCGGTCGTCGGTCAGCGCGGCCACCACCACGTCGGCGATGTCTCCGGTGTCGACGAACGCCTCGACCGCGTCCGCCGTCGGCAGCACGATCTCGCCCGACCGGACGGAGTCGAGGAAGAAGCTCTGGTCGAAGTTCTGGTTGAACCAGCTCGACCGGACGATCGTCCAGTGCGCGCCGGACGCCTTCAGCCCCTCCTCACTCGTGCGCGCCGCCTCCTCGCCGCGCCCCGACAGCAGCACCAGGCGCCGGGCCCCGGCCGCCACCGCCAGCTCCGCGAAGGCCGTCACCTGAGCGGACGCCCCAGGAAAGGCGAGATCGGGGTAGTAGGTCACGTACACCCGGTCGACGTCTTCGAGCGCCGGGAGCCAGGTCGCGGGATCGTTCCAGTCGAAAGGCGGCTCGCCACGGCGGGATCCGACCCTGACGAGGCGGCCCTGGGCCGTGAGCCGCTCGGCGACCTTGCGGCCGGTCTTGCCGGTTCCCCCGATCACCAGGGTGATACCGCCGGCGTCGGCGTGGTCCGAGTGGATCATGTCCTTCTCGTTCTCGTTCTGGTTCTCGTTCTTCGTCGTCTTCGTCGTCTTCGTCATGACCACAGTCAAATCCAACGCCGCGAGACGCGACATAGCCGAAGAGCTCACCTGCATACGCGAGCGTCCATCGGGCCCGGCCGTACTCGTGCGGCACGAGGCCCGGGAAACGGGATGACAGGGCGCCGGGCCGGGAGGAAGACTCGCGGGATGCGCGAACGTGTCGAAGTTTCCTCGGGTTTGGTGCTGCGTAGATGGGCCCCGCGCGACGCGGCCGCGGTGACGACCGCGTTCGCGGATCCCCTCATGCGTGGGCAGACCAGCCTTCCCATCGGTTCGCCGGAAGACGCACGGCGGTGGATCGCGGAGCGTGCCGACGAGTGGGAGGCCGGCTCCGCGTTCTCCTTCTCCGTCGTCGACGCCGCCGCCGACACGGTGCTCGGACAGGTGACGGTCGGCGCGGTGAACCGGCGCCACTCCGTCGGCTGGGTCTCCTACTGGACGACGGCTGCGGCCCGGGGGCGGGGCGTGGCCTCCCATGCCTGCCGGGCTCTCGCGCGCTGGGCGTTCGACGAGGCCGAACTGTTCCGGCTGGAGCTGGGGCACCGGGTGAACAACCCCGGCTCGTGCCGGGTCGCCCACAGCGCGGGCTTCGCCGTGGAAGGACTGCAGCGCCAGAAGCTCGCCTACGACGGCATCCGCTACGACGTCGAGTGCCACGCCCGGCTGGCGACGGACCCCGATCCGGTTCCGGATCCGGATCCGGCATATTCCGGAAGGGACGGCCTGGCGCTCAGGTCCTCGGACGAGCTCAGTACACGAGCTTGTACGTGACGTCCTTCGGGACCGGGGCCGGTGCGGTGTCCGTGTAGAGGAGCCGGATCGTGGTGAAGCGGTCCACGTCCGGGTGGCCCGGCCAGGGCTCCGGACTGCTCAGGGTCACCGTCACCGGGTAGGACCGGAAGCGGCCGGCGGCGCAGTAGGGGACACAGTCGTTGACCATGTCGGTGCCCTTGGCCGTGGCGGTCTTCGGCCCCCAGGTGTCCCACTTCAGTCCGACGAGGCGATTGTTGCCGTCCCCGCAGGCCAGCAGGTACTCCTCGGGGCGTACCTGGGACTGCGAGAAGCAGTCGACGACCACGAGGGGCTCCGCCGGAGCCGATACGGCCCGGGGGCTCTGCGCGGAGGCCGGGATGGCGGCCGCGGCGAGAGCCGCCGACGCACACAGAATGGTGGCGGTCCGCACCCTGGCCTGGAACCAGGACCGGGGTGCACGAATGAGCCGGCCGTCTTCTGAGGTATCCACGAGGCCTCCTCGCCCTGATGTCCCGCTGTCGGCGGTGCGGCTAAACCCAGCTTCCCCCATCCGGGCGGGCCGCGCACGCGCAGCGGCGGGGACCGCCGCCACACCCGCGAAACCGGCCCCGGTGGTCGGTGGACGCCGACCGGGAACGAGAATGAGGACGAGAGTGAGCCGTCCGGCACCTCGGATCAGGTGGCGACGACGGCTCGTGTCGACCGGGGGGACGCACATGCAGATCGGGGTGTATCTCGCACACCCGCGGCCGGGGAGCTTCAACCACGCCGTGTTCGGTGCCGTGGTGCAGGAGCTGCGCGGCCGGGGGTGCCGGGTGGTCGCGCACGACCTGTGCGCCGAGGGTTTCCCGCCGTCGCTGTCCGCCGAGGAGACGGGCACGGTCGAGGCCGCGCCGGGCGCCAGCGACCCGCAGGTGGCGCTGCACCAGAGGGAGCTGGCCACCCATGACGCGCTGGTGTTCGTCCACCCGAACTGGTGGGGCATGCCGCCCGCCGTCCTTGCAGGCTGGGTGCAGCGTGTCCTCGCGCCGGGCGTCGCCTACAAGCTGGGTACGGCGGAAGGCGAGCCCGCGCCGCTCCTGAAAGCCGACCGGGCGCTCGTCCTGAACACGTCCGACACCCCGATCGAGCGGGAGGAGACGGAGTTCGGCGACCCGCTGCAACGGATCTGGGCGGCATGCGTCCTTCCCTATGCGGGAATCACCGACGTGCGACGCACCGTCTTCCGGACGGTCACCGACTCCTCCGACGAGGAACGCGCCGACTGGCTGCACCGGGCGCGCCGACTGGCGGCCGAGCTCACGCTATGAAACGCCTCCGGTGCTGTCGGAGACGGCCCGCACGCTCCGGCGCCGTGGGTTCGGAGCCCGCGAAAACTGACCGGATCCGGAAAACGTGATCAAGCTCGAAGCATGTGATCATATTGCGGCATGACCACGAAGACTCTCCACCTGCTCTGCTCCGCCGCCCCGCCCGTCTTCGACGTCGCCCGGGTCATCGAGGACGCCCAGGTCCGCGGCTGGGACGTATGCCTCGGCCTCACCCCCACCGCGGCGCATTGGCTCTCCCAAAGCCTCGACGGACTCGCCGCTCTGACCGGCCATCCCGTGCGATGGCAGTACAAACTTCCAGGCCAGCCCGACGTATGGCCGGCGGCCGACGCCGTCCTCTTCGCACCGGCCACCTTCAAGACCATCAACGCGTGGGCCCTCGGCCTGACCGACAACCTCGTCGTCGGCCTCGCCGCCGAGGCGACCGGCAAGCGTACGCCCGTCATAGCGATGCCCTGCGCCAACACCGCCCTTGCCGCCCACCCCCAGTTCGACGTCTCCCTGAACACCCTGCGCAACGCCGGAGTCGAACTCCTCCACGGCGAGACCGGATACACCCCGGACCCCGCCGACCCCGATGCCCCGATCCACTTCCCCTGGGACACCGCCATCAACGCTCTGGGCGCCCTCGGCCCCGCCGTGTCCCAGGCTTAGCGGTCACCCGTACTCCAGGACACGGCCGTCGACGGTCCCGACCAGCAACCGCCCCTGCGGAGCCACCGCCAGGAAGAGCGCGCAGGTCGGGACCCCGCCGACGGTGAGGGCGGTCCGCCAGAGCACCGCGCCCGTAGCGGCGTCCAGGGCCGTCAGGGCTCCGGAATTGTCTGTCGAGTAGACCGCCTCGCCGTCCGAGTCCAACGCCGTCGCGCGGTGGTCGGCGCGGTGCTCCCACAGCACCTCCCCGCCCAGGGACCGCCGTACGACGTACGAGCCGCCATGCCCCTGCGGGTGGTAGACGGAGCCCGCGTACACCAGGGACTCCCCGATCTCGACCGCCGGGCCCCCGAAGTAATGCTCCTGCGGCACCCAGCTGTGCGGGAAGAGCGGCCGCAGCGTCCCGTCCGGGCCCACGGCCGCGACCCAAAGGCCTAGGTGAGCCCACTGCGGATCGGTGCCCACCAGCACGTACGGGCGGCTCGAACGGCGCATCGGGAACGGGTGGTTGAACAGGTCGAAGCCCCGGACCTCCGGTCCTTCGGCGGTCGTTCCGTCCAGCACGAACAGCAACAGCCGCCGGTCGGCCTTCCGGGGGTCCTCCACCGGCCGCAGGACCAGCCGCTTCCCGCCGCCCGCGACGAGGATCGCGTACTCACCCGCACTCACGGTCTCCAGCACCCGCCCCGTGTCCAGGGCGATCCGGGCCACCCGGGGCGCCGACGTCTCCCACCCGGCGCGTGTGCGGCGTCCGCGCCGCTCGGCATTGGCCCACACGGACGCCCCGTCGGACGCCGGCATCAGCTGGCGGCCGCCCCACTCGTCCCCGACCACCCACTGCCGTTGCCCCGACGGCAGCCACGCCTCCGCGAGCACCCCGTCCAGCGCGGCCAGCACCCTGCCGTCCGCCAGACCCTCGACGGCCCACACCCGCCGCCGCACCGACCGGTCCAGGCCGACCGCGCCCGCGAGCTCCGCCAGCAGCCGGCGGGCCCGCGGTGCGCGGTCCGGCCGGGCGTACGGCGCCACGGGCACGCAAGTGGTTTCCGGTGGGCCGACCCCCGTACCGGCGGGTTCCGGCCAACCTCCTGTGCGTCCGCTCCCGGAAGCCCGGGGGTTCCCGGATTCGATCAGCGGCCACAGCCAGGGAGCCGTCGCCGCGAGGTCGGCCAGATCCCGCTGCTCCGGGCTTCGGTCTGCGCTGTACTCACTGCCTCCAGTTCCCGCGACCACGCAGCCGCCCCTCCGCACACCGCGGAGCAGGGCTTCTCCGGCATGCGCTGCGAGCGACGAACCGGCCTCCAGGACAACCCGGTTGAAGGAGACGCAGCATGTCCCAGCAGCAGGCCGAACAGCCGAAAGCCGCCGCACCACCCGCCCCTGCGGAGTTCACGTACACCTGGGGCCGGCACAACGAGACCATGGAGGCGCTGTCGCTCGGGCAGATGGCCCACCGCGTTCCGTCCGCCCTCCGGCAGACCGCGCGGCTCGCCCTCGCCGTCAACCGCACCGCGTTCCACGTACTGGTCACCGCCCAGGTCCTCGGCGGGATCTGCACGGCGGCGGCGCTCGCGGCGATCTCCCGGGCGATGGTCCCGCTCCTGACCGGCGACGGCATCCAGGAGCGGATCGCGGCGGCAGCCTGGCCGCTGGTCGTCGCGGCCGCCATGACGGCGCTCGGCGCGCTGGCCTCCATCACCTCGGGCAGCGCGGCCCGCCGCCTGAATCCCGGTATGGCCACCCTCGCCGACCTCGCCATGGTCGACGCCCACATGGACGTCGAACTCGCCGCCTACGACGCGCCCGACTTCACCGAGCGTTCCGAGGCCGCCGAGACCGGATCCGCCCGCTCCGCCATGCTGCTGCAGGACGCGCTCGGCTTCACCGGCGGTCTGATCGACATGGTCGCCGTGGCATCCGTCCTCGCGGTGGTCCACCCCGTGCTGCTGCCGTTGCTGCTGCTGTCGGTGATCCCGCGCGGCCTCGGCTCGGTCTACGCCGCCCGCCTCGACTACCGGCTCCACAACCAGACGATCGCCTCCCGCAACATCAAGCACATGATGCGCTGGCACCTGACCACCCCGAAGCTCGCCGACGAGCTGCGCGGCAACAGCATGCGTCCGTACGCCCATCACTGGTACGCGGCGGTCTGCGAGCGCATCGACTCCAGGATGGTCAGCTCCGCGCCCCGCTACCTCATCGTCCACCTGACCGCCGCCACCGCCTCGGGGGTCTTCGTCCTGGCGACCTACGGGGCCCTCGCCGGGCTCGTCGTGGGCGGGTACATGGCGATCGCCGCGGCCGGCACGGCGGTCGTGGCCACGCGGACCTCCACCGCCGCCCTCTCGCAGCTCGTCGTCTACGGGGCGGCGATGTTCCAGCACGCCCTCTACCTCGGCGACTACACCGCCTTCGTCGCCGAGGCCGCCGAGAAGTCCGGTCCCCGCGGCCCGCAGGTGATGGAGGTAGCGCCGGAGAAGATCCGTCTGGAGGAGGCCACGTACACCTACCCCGGCAAGGACACCCCCTCGCTCGGGCCGGTGTCCCTGACCCTGTCCCGGGGCGAGGTCATCGCCGTCGTCGGGGAGAACGGTGCGGGGAAGTCGACGCTGATCCGGTTGCTGACCTCGCTGACCGTCCCCACGTCCGGCATCGTCGCCTGGGACGGTGTCCCCACCTCCGACGCCGACCAGCGCACCGCCTGGCAGCACGTCGGCCTCGTCACCCAGTCCTACGGGTACTGGCCCTTCTCCGCTCGGGAGAACATCACCCTCGGCCGGCCCGACCCGCGCGGTGAGGAGGCCGTCTGGGACGCCCTGGACGCGGTCGGCATGCGGACGACCGTCCAGGAGTTCCCGAACGGCCTGGACACGCTGCTGGCCCGCTCGGTCTGGGGCGGGCACGAGCCCTCCGGCGGCCAGTGGCAGCGTCTGGCGTGCGGGCGGGCGTTCCACCGGAGGCCGGGGCTGCTGGTCATGGACGAGCCGACGTCGGCCATGGACCCGCGCGGTGAGCACATGGTGTTCTCCGGACTGCGCGACATGAAGGACGACCGGATCACGGTGATCGTCACGCACCGGATGGAGAACTGCCGCCTCGCGGACCGGATCATCGTCCTCGACGCGGGACGGATCATCGAGCAGGGCGGTTTCGAGGAGCTGGTCCGCCTGGACGGCTCCTTCGCCGAGCTGGTCCGGCTCTCCCAGGACAGGTAGCCCGGTGAGGTCCGGGGGACGGGTCGCACTCCGCGTCCCCCGGTCCCGTGGCCTCGGTGAGGGCGCCGCGCGCGCGTCTTCACCGAGGCCACCCGCTCATGCCACCGGCCGGAAGTGCACGATGGTGACGTGGTCGGCAGGCTCGATGTCGGGGTAGTGGTACCGCAGTCGGTCGTGGAGCTCGGCCAGATCACGGAAGCCGTCCGCCCGGGCGTCCGCCTCGGACAGCCGGCCGACCGTCGTGACGGTGAGCTGCGTGACGACACCCGGCAGAGCCACTTCCTCGTCCGACTCGAACACGAGGCTGACCGGGCCCACCTCCACCGGGTCGCGGAAGCGGACGGTGGTCGTCTTCCGGCCGGCCCGCACGGCGTCGAGATAGTCGGGATGGAAGTACAGGGACGGCGAGTTCATCGGCGCACCCTAACCCGTGTCGGGCCGGTCGGACCGGGCCGGCGCCTCTTGCCCGCGCGCCGAGTCGATCACGGCATGTCGTTTGGGTAGGGTTCATCCCGAAATCGTTCGCGACCTGACGCGATGGGGAACCGGCGGCGCGGCAGTGCGGGGCACGAGCCTCGTCACGACCGACCGACGTGACGGAAGGCGGACGCGTTGAGCCCTCAGCCGGTCGTGCACGTGCGCAGGAACGTGTGGACCCTGCCGGAAGACGACCTGACGCTCGCGCACTACGCGGCAGCCGTCGCCGAGATGAAGCGGCGGGACGCGGACGACCCCACGAGCTGGTCCTACCAGGCGGCCATCCACGGGACGGCCGAGACACCGCCGAAGCCGCTGTGGAACAGCTGCAAGCACGGCTCCTGGTTCTTCCTCTCCTGGCACCGCATGTATCTCTGGTACTTCGAACGGATCGTCCGCGCCGCGGTCGTGGATCTGGGCGGCCCGGCCGACTGGGCGCTGCCGTTCTGGGACTACGACGCCGATCCGTCGCAGGCCCGGATCCCGCCGGCCTTCCGCGACGAGGAAGGCGGCTCCAACCCGCTGTTCGCCGACCGGGCGCACCGGCTCAACCGGGGTGAACCCCTGCCCTTCCAGATCACCTCCCCGGACTATGCGATGGGGCGCACCCGGTTCGTCGGCGAGGCCGAGTTCGGTGGCGGCATCACCCCGGACGGCGATGCCTTCTGGAACCGGGACGGAGCGGTCGAGAACACCCCGCACAACGCCGTGCACAGTCACATCGGCCGCTGGATGGGGAGGACCGCCACGGCGGCGCTGGACCCGATCTTCTGGCTCCATCACGCCAATATCGACCGCCTCTGGTTCGCATGGGCGAGCCGCCCGGGACACGGCAACCCGACGGACCCGCGCTGGATCACCCAGGAGTACCGGTTCTTCGACGCCGACGGGAGCGAGCGGAGACTGGCGGCGTCCGCCGTCGTCGACATCGCCGACCAGCTGGGGTACACGTACGAGTCGCCCCTACCGGTCGCGCCGCCACCTCCGCCCCTGTCCCCCGTGCCCGAGGTGTCGATGAGCCGCCCGACCGCGTCCGAGCCGACACCGCCCAAGCGCCGCGAGATGGCGGGCGCGTCACTGGAGACCGTGCGGCTCGTCGGTCGTGCGGCGAGCGTCACCGTACCGATCGACCGACGCACGACGCGGTCGCTCGGCCTGGCGCTGGGCGTCCCCGTCCCCGAGGCCGATCGCCGCGTGTACCTCAACGTCGAGGACATCGAGGGCGAGGAGAACCCCGAGACCGTCTACGGCATCTACGTCAACCTGCCCGACCGAGCCTCCCCTGAGGTGGCGGAGAGCCATCGGGTGGGCAACCTGTCCTTCTTCGGTATCGAGCGCGCCCAGGATCCCCGCGGCGACGAGCACCCGCACGGTCTGCGGGTGACCGTCGAGATCACCCCGCTCGTGCGCCGGCTCGTGGCGGAGAACGCGTGGGACGACCGTGCGCTGCGCGTGACGTTCCTCCCGCTCGGCCCGGTCGACGCTGAGAGCGAGGACCCACCGGTCGAGATCGGACGGGTCAGCCTCGGCTACACCTGATGACGGTGCCGGGCGCGGCGCGGGTACGGCCCCCGCGGACGGCGCCCGTACGGCGGTTCCTGCGGCCGCGTGTCACGCTCGCCTTCGAGCTGGTGGCCGTCGCCGCCTGGATCGCCCTGATCGCATCGGCCGTGACCGGCGGCTCGCACGATGCCGCCCGTGCCGGGGCCGCGCACCACCACATGTCCGCGCCGCACGAGGCCCACGGTGCTTCCGCTTCCGCGGATCTGGTGATGTGGGCGTTGATGAGCGTCGCGATGATGCTGCCGGCGGCGGTCCCCGCGCTCGCTCACGTGGGGACGAACAGCCTGCGGCGGCGTCGGCAGCGCGCGATGGCCACGTTCGCCGCCGTCTACCTGGCGGTCTGGATCGGCTACGGCGCCCTGCTCCGGGCGCCGGCACCGCTCTGGGCGCGACTGCCGGACGATGTCGCCCTCGCCTGCGCGCTCGCGCTCGCGGCCGCCTGGCAGCTGACGGTCCACAAACGCCGGGCCCTGCGCGACTGTCACCGCTCCTCCCCGCTGCCACCGAGCGGCCCGCGCGCGGTGGCGGGGGCCTGCCGCTTCGGGCTCCGTCAGGGCTGGGCGTGCTTGCGCTCGTGCTGGGCACTGATGCTGGTGATGGCCGTGGCGAGCGGCAGGAGCGGGATGCTCGTGTGGATGGCCGTACTCACCGGGATCGTCCTCACCGAGAGACTGGCCCGCAAGCCGCGGCGCCCTACGCGGCTCGCCGCCGCGGCACTCGCCGCGACCGCCCTGGCGGTCGTCCTACCGGACGCGGCCTGGCGGTGGTACTGAGCGGGGCAGGGCGCGCGTCCGCGCCGGAGTGCGCTCGACCGGGCGCGGGGTGAAGCTGGTCTTGACGTCCCGGGGACCGGGAGGCATGGGCATGAGAGTGCAGAGCAGTTCCGGGCCATTGCGCGTACAGGCCATCGCGGGGACCCATGTGGTGGTCCTGGGGTTCGACCACGATCGAGCCGCCATGGACGACGTACTCGGTTTTGGAGTCGAGCGGTTCGACCACGCCTCGGGCCGGCACCGTTGGCTCGACAACCGGCTCCGCTTCCCGCAGGCGCGGCGCCGGTGGGGGTCCAACTGGAACCCGTTCCAGACGTTCACCTGGGCCGACTACCGCGCCGAGCCGGGGCGGACGTACACCTACCGCGTGCACTCCATGACCGGAACCCCGGGAGAGGAACTCACCCCGGTCTCGACCGTCGAGCTGCGGGTGCGGACCGAGGAGCCGGGCGTGCACGGTGTCTGGTTCAACCGTGGCGTGTACGCCTCGCAGGCCTATGCCGAACGCTTCAAGAACCTCCACCCGCGTGACGTACCCAACCGTGAGGCCTGGCGCTGGCTGTCGCGCGGCCTGGAGGAGGCGCTGCTCGCCTTCATCGGCACCGCCGACGGCGACCGCGGGCAGCTGCGGGCGGCGTTGTACGAGTTCGAGTACCTGCCCGTGCTCACCGCCTTCCGCGTGGCCGCGGACACGGGCGTGGACGTCCGACTCGTCGTGTTCGACCACCCGCACAACCGTGAGGCGGTGGCCGCCGCCGGCATCGACGACCTGGTCGTGTCCTGGCGGACCCGAGCCACGATCCCGCACAACAAGTTCGTGGTCGTGAGCCACGAGGGTGAGCCCCGGGCCGTCTGGACCGGGTCGACCAACATCACCGAGAACGGGATCTTCGGACAGTCCAACGTCGGACACACCGTCACCGATTTGTCCGTAGCCCGGCAGTACCGCGACTACTGGGCCCAGCTCGTCGCGGACCCGACCCCCGGCACCCTCAACAACTGGGTGGACGCCCACAGCCCGATGCCCGACCCCTGGCCCGCCGGCATATCGGTCGTGTTCAGCCCGCACACGCACACCACGGCCCAGGACCGCTGGGCCGCGCTCTTCGGATCGGCCCAGGAGCTGGTGTGCATCACGTTCCCGTTCAACTTCGATCCCCGGTTCGCCGACCAGCTCCCCGGCGACCACCCCGCGCTGCGTTGGCTGCTGTTCGAGGACGCCGGCACCGCCGACGCGCACCGGAGCCTGGTCACCGATCCGGAGACCGAGCTGGTGGCCTGCGGACTCGTCGAAGAGGGCGGCCTGGCGGGCTGGGCGACCGAGCACGACAACCCGTTCTCCAACAACATCGAGTACCTGCACACGAAGTACCTGCTGATCGACCCGCTCGGTGACGATCCGATCGTGGTCACCGGCTCCGCCAACTTCAGCAACCCCTCCGCGAACCGGAACGACGAGAACATGCTGGTGATCCGGGGCGACCACGGCCTCGCGGAGATCTATTTCACCGAGTTCTCCCGCCTGTTCAACCACCACCGCTTCCGGGACTCGCTCCGCCTGGCCGCGCACCAGCCGACGCCCGGCCCCGAGACGGGAGTCGAAGCCCCGGTGCCGCTCGTCGCCGGGCGCTGGTCGGACAAGTACTACGACGAACCGGCGCGGGACCACCAACGCCGGCTGCTGGCCGGCTCGCCGTAGCGCGTGTCCACCGGCGGCGCCCCGGCAGGATCCGAAAGAGACGGCCTAGACCTCGGGCAGGGTCGGATCGGGCGTCCAGGGGCTCGGTGCGGTGATGGCCCAGCGTTCGTGGTCGCGCCAGCCGCCGTCGATGTAGAGGTAGGCGGGCGAGAGGCCTTCGTAGCGGAAGCCCAGCCGCTGGACCAAGGCCAGGGAGGCTTTGTTCCCCGGCTGGACGTTGGCCTCCAGCCGGTGGAGCCGTAGGTCGGTGAAGGCGTGCCGCAGGGTGGCGGCGACCCCTTCGGTCATGTACCCGTGGCCCGCGGACGGGGCGAAGGCCGCGTAGCCGAGGGACGCGCCCTGATAGCGGCCCCGGATGATCGAGTTGATGTTGACCATGCCGACGGTCGCGCCGGTCTCCCGGACCCGGACGAGGAAGCCCCGGTTGGTGCCGTCGTCGAAACGGCACATCCAGGCCTGGAACTCCTCCGCGGTCGCGGGTAGCTGCATCCACGGCCGGTGGAGTGCGGAACTGGCCCGCACGAGCGCGCAGAATTCGTCCTGGTCGGAGAGGGTGAGCGGGTGCAGTTCGACCCGTGCCGGCATATCGATCATGGGCCAACGTTACCTAGGGGGCGTAGGCCGCCTGGACCTCGTCGGCTCGGTCGCTCCACCAGTGCAGCAGCGCCTCGCCTTCCAGGAACATCTTCCCGAAGGCGGGATCCTTCCGGGTGAGGAGGAACTCCAGCTACCAGTAGTCGGTCAGGCGCTTCCACCACAGCCGGGTCACCGCATCGGCCAGGTCCGCCTCGGGCAGGTCGATCACCGATCGGTACCCGGCCGTGAACGCGGCCACGCGGTCGAGGTCGAAGACGCCGTCACCGCCGAACTGGACCTGCGCGGTCCGCGCGACCTCCTCCCCGTACGGGCGGACACCGAGCCGGTCCCAGTCCAGGATCGCCGCGACCTCGCCGTCCCGGCGCAGCAGGTTGCGGTACTGGAAATCGCCGTGCGTCCAGCCGTAGGGCCCGGCCGGGATCTCGCCGTCCGGTCGCCGGTCCGCGTACCGGGTCAGCAGTGCGCGCCGCTCGCGCAGGGCCGTGTCCAGGCCGGGCATCGGGTCGGCGGGAAGCCGGGCCCGCAGGGCTCCGGCGGCGCTGTCGGCCGTGGCCACGCCGGTGACCTCGGCCGGTGGGGGCCGATCGGGGAGCGGGCCGGGGGCATGGCGGCTCAGGGCGTGGTGGAGGCGGGCGAGGAGCACGCCGAGTTCGCGGGCCTGGTCGAGGGTGAGTTCGGTCCCCGGTACGTGCCGGCCGTCGACCCAGGAGAGGACGTAGTAGCCGTGTCCGTCGAACTCCGCCACGAGGTCTCCGCCCTCGGTGGCCACGGGCGCGGGCACGGGCAGGCCGTCACCGGCCAGACCCGCGAGGAGACCTTCGCCCATCATCTGGCGTTCCTGTGCATGGATCTCACGGACCCCGAACTGCACGAGCGGGCCCTCGCCGTGCACGAGGCCCAGCGCCGGGCGGTCGGCACGCTGCTGGCGGAAGCCGTTTCCACGGGCGAGCTCCGTGCCACGACGGATGTCGAGGCGCTCACCGCGACCGTGCAGGCCGTCACCTCCGGCGCGGGTCTCATCTGGGCGCTCGACCGGCAGGGCGCCCTCGTCCGGCGTGTCCGGCACGAACTGGATGCCGTGCTGGCCCCCCATATCGCCACCACCGTCACCCCCACCGCCTGAATCCGCTGGAAGACCTGGAGCGCAGAGATGATGACGAAGACACGACAGCTCGCCGGAAAGGTCGCGCTGGTCGCCGGTGGCACCCGGGGCGGCGGGCGGGGCATAGCCGTCGAGCTCGGAGCCGCCGGCGCGACGGTCTACGTGACCGGCCGCAGCAGCGGTACGCAGCGCTCCGATCTCGACCGCCCCGAGACCATCGAGGAGACGGCCGAGGCGATCACCGCCGCCGGAGGCCTGGGCATCCCGGTCCGCACCGACCACAGCGACCCGGAGGAGGTCCAGGCCCTGGTGGCGCGGATCGCGACCGAACAGGACGGCCGGCTCGACATCCTGGTCAACTCCGTATGGGGCGGAGATGCGCTCACCGACTGGGAAAACCCGCTGTGGGAGCAGGATCTGGACCAGGGCCTGCGCCTCCTGCGTCGGGCGGTGGAGACCCATGTGATCACCAGCCGGTACGCGCTGCCGCTCATGGTCGCCCGCAAGAGCGGCCTGGTCGTGGAGGTCACCGACGGCAACACCGCCCGCTACCGCGGCTCCTTCTTCTACGACGTGGCGAAGTCGGCGGTGATCCGACTGGCCGTCGCGCAAGCCGCCGAGCTGCGGCCGCACGGCGTCGCGGCCGTCTCCCTGACACCGGGGTTCCTGCGCTCGGAGGCGATGCTGGAGCATTTCGGCGTCACCGAGGCCGACTGGCGTGACGGCGCGGCCGAGGACCCGAACTTCGCGCACTCGGAGACTCCCACCTATCTGGGGCGGGCGGTCGTGGCCCTGGCGGCCGACCCGGACGTCATCGCCAGGACCGGCCGGGCACTGGCCACCTGGGACCTGTACAAGGAGTACGGGTTCACGGACGCCGACGGCACCCGACCCGACTTCGCCGCGCACTGGGCCAGGAACCTGGAGGCGGAGTACGGACCCCTCGGCGATCCGCTCTGACACCACCCACCCTGCGGCGGCGCTGTCAGTGGCAGGAACTAGCCTGCGTCACATGATCGAGGGGGAATTCGCCGTACCGTCACTCGGTGCGCTCGCCGACGAGGTCGCGACCGTGCTGGCGGGCCGCCACGACCCGGGCGTGGTGGTGTTCGAACGTCTGCTCAACGCCGTGGTGAGCCACAGCTTCCGGGACAGAGAGGCGCTGACCGCCGCGCTGGGCACCGTCCCGCGGCAGTTCAAGGTGAAGCCGCACGCACAGGTGCGGTGCCTGGCGGTGATCGTCGGCGAAGCGGCCGGTCCCGTGCGGGCGGAGGAGTCCTGGGAGAAGTCCGGAGCCGGCTGGCTCGAACTGTGCCCGCACGTGGCGCTGGGCTACATAGCGGGCGCGCGCACCGGCGAGGTCGCGGCTCGGTTGCGGGCCGGTGATCACGTGCCGTTCCTGCTCTCCGTACCGAGCGGCCCGACCGGTGCGGTGGAACCGTACGAGCTGGTCGAGCGCCTCGCGGAGTACGAGCGGCTCGGCATCCGGCCCGGGCCGGCGGACCTGGGGCAGGCGCTGCTGCGCTGCGGCGGCCGGATGGACCCCGAAGTGGTGCGCGCCGCTGAGGACTTGAAGTCGGCGGAGGGGATCCGGCTGGCCGCCTGGCTGCGGCAGGGTGGCCTGCCCCACCCGGCCTGGCAGCGGGAGCGCGAAGCGGGAGAGGCCGAGCGTCCCAGCAGACGTCTGGGAGCACGCATCGGCCGCCGGATCCTGGTGGGGCACCAGGCCATCGAGGGCCGCGGCGCGTTCCCCCGGCAGTTCTGGTCACTGTTCCGCGTGTTCGAGCCGCACATCTCCTGTCCTCACTGGTCCCTGCCGGACTACCGGGACGCCCACACGGTCGCGACCCTGCCCTGGCACCCGGAGATAGCCGCGGCCCGGCTGCTGACGGGTGTCGCGTCGGCTGCCGACCAGGACGGCAACGGCTCCCCCGCGTTCCTGGAGGCGCTCGCCTCGACCGACGGCCCGGCCGGGCCCGCCGTGCATCTGGCCGTCGCCTACGGGCTCGCCTCCGTCCCCAAGCCTGACCGGGAGGCCGCCGTGCGCGCGCTGGTGGTACTGGCCTCGCGGGGGCGGCTGGACGGCGAGCTGCTGGGGCGGGAGCTGACCGAGCTCGTGGAGCTGGGCACGCTGAGGGTGCCCCTGCTGACGGAGTCGCTCCGGGCGGCCGTCGCCGTACCGGTACCGGAAGGCGCCGCGGCGGTCTGGGCGGTCCTGGCCACGGCTCTGCCCGGCCTGCTGGCTCGTACCCGGCCCCAGCTGCACGGGGCGCTGCTGGCCGTCGCCGCGGACTCCGCCCGGCTGTCGGGAGCGCGTGGTGAGCTGCCCGAGGTGACGGCGCTCGCCCAGCGACCCGGGTCGTCCCAACTGCTGAAGCAGGCACGCCGGTTGCGGGACGCGCTGGCGGGGGCCTGACCCGGGGCCCGGGGCCCTGGGCCCCTGGCACGACGGCCCCGGGCCGTCAGCCGTGCTGGTGCTGCTCGGGCAGTCGGCTGTCCGGGTGCGCCCACAGCAGTACGTTGTCGGGCCGCTCGTCGCGGAAGAAGTCCAGGACGTCCTGGTCCGAGTGGCGCAGGCTGAAGTGGGTGAGGACGAAGAGCGTGTCCGGGTGCGCCTCGACGACGGGCTTCAACCGGCTCCATACGGTGTGTCCGACCCGGTCGGCCCGCTCCAGTTCGGCGTCGTCGAGGTAGGTGCACTCGGTGATGATCACCGAGTACGCGAAGAGCCACGGGTTGTCCTCGAAGACGCTCACGTGGGTGTCGCCGAGGAAGACGAACAGCGGCTTGCGCACCTCCCGTTCGACCTCCATGCCCTCCTTGCGGCGCTGCGCCAGGAGGCGGCCGAACTCCGCGCCCCGACCCTGTTCGGCGAGGGTGCGCCGCAGTTCCTCGTACTCGGGCAGCAGCGCCTTGCGCCGTTCGGAGAACGCGTATCCCACGCACGGCACCTTGTGCGCGCACTCCACCACCCGTACGTGGTGGCCGCGGCGTCCGAAGGTGAACTCGTCGCCGCCGCGTACCCCGTGGAGCCGGCAGCCCGCGGCGAGGGCCGGATCGTAGGCGGTGCCGTGGTTCAGTTCGGCGGAGGCCCGCAGAAAGGTCTCCACGTACGGCACTGCCGCGGCGGGCAGGTGGATGTCGACTCCGTCGGGCCTGGCCGCCACGTGGTCGAGGTCCTTGGAATGGTCGTGGTGGGTGTGGGTGAGGAAGACGGTCTCCGGCTGACGGCCTTCCGCCAGCCCTGCGTCGAGCGCGCAGCGCAGTTCGGGGATGTGGAAGAACGTCTTGTCGTTGGCGCGTGAGTACCCGGTGAGGGTCAGCTCGGTGCCGGGTATGCGCCAGGTCTTCCACTGTCGGAACGGGTGCCCTCGCTCCAGCCGTTCGGGGTGGTCGGGTGTCCGCGAAGGGGCGAGTGTCATCGGTGCCTCCGTGGTACCGCCATGATCGGGTGAAGGCCCGATCGTAACGGGCGGCGGCCGGTCGGGACCCACGGTTTTCCGGGGCTGCGCGTCGGCACCGGGCGGGCCCGGCGGGATGGGGCGGATGGGGTTCGCGGGGTGGGTGCGGCGGCTCTTGCGGTGCCACTCGTCCCACCGTTCCCAATGCGCCGGAACCGGTGGACGCCCACTCCTCGAGGACTCGAAGATGGGCGCGGCCCGCGCTCGGTGGGCCGCGAAGGGAGTGCCATGACGACGTCTCCGGTGGCCGGCAGGCCGGCGCCACCACCGAGCAGTGGCCGCGAGGTCCCGGACAAGACCAAGTGGGCCGTCAAGCCGCTGAACGACGGCAAAGCGGCCTACGCGTTACCCACCGAGTGGAAATCCGGGGCACTGCACCACAAGATCTCCAAGGAGCGCCTCAGCTCGATCGCCGAGCAGCTCACCCCGGCCTGGAACGCGCAGAACCCGAAGCTCCAGGGGGCGGCGCGGGCGTTCTGGTCTCTGTGCTGGTCGGTGGCGGGTGAGCGGGTCGCCGAGGCCGTGGCGATGGCCGGTCCCGGTGGCAGCCCCAACCCGCACCGCCTGCTGTGGAACCTGCCGCTGATGGTGTCCCTGGGCCCGCAGAGTCCGGCCAACGACCCGGGTATGAACTTCGACCCCGACACCGAGCCGATACCGGGCGGGCCGGGCACGCGCCGGATGGACGCCGTGTCGCTCGCGCTCAAGGAGCTGGAGACGGCCTGGCTGCACGCCGCGGAGGCGGACAACGGACGTGGCGTGTACGACGCCGCGCTCTGGACCACCCTGCACCGGCACCTGCAGACCGCGCACCTCGCCGCCGAACGGGTCGACCGCGACAAGGCGGTGCTGTACCCGCCCCTGCGCGAGCAGTGGGTGTACGACGCCAAGACCAAGCAGAACCTGCGCAAGGGGATGACCCCGTTCCCGTCGTGCGAGCAGGGCTTACGCCTCTTCACGCAGGCCCGCGTGAACGCGCCGTCGATCGCGGCGTACGCCGACTCCGCGACCCTGGCCGCGACCGCTACGGTCCGCGCCGACGTGAGCGGGCGGCAGGTGACCCTGACGCTGACGGCGGCCGAGGAGAACGTGCACCACGTGTGCGTGCGCCACACCCTGACCTTCTTCGACTTCACGGACGCGTCCCGGCCCCGGCCCATCAACACCTTCTGGCCGGACGTGCGCACCTTCGCCGACGCCACGGCGCTCACGGTGACGATGCTGCCCGGCATCGGCCGTAGCTGTCTGCGGGAACTGGAGCGAGAGCTGGGCAACGTGGCCAAGGCGACCGACTGGCTCGACGAGGTCCTGGAGATCTCCAACGAGGACATCGACGGTCGACTCGTCTTCTACAACGTGCAGTTCACCGACGTGGCCGGTACGGACGCGGCGCCCGTCGTCCAAGCGGTCATCGAGTCCTTCGCCCCGGACGGCGCCGACGGTCCGGGGTTCACCCGGGGGGACCTGGACCTCATCGCCGAACAACTGTGACGCCGGCCTCGTCCGGGCCCGTCGGCGCACCGGCCGCGTCGAGAGGGTCCGGGCGGGGCCCGGTGACGGCGACCGCGCGGCCCGCGACCGTCGCCGTCGTGACCGACCGCACGATGTCCGCATGGCCGGCCACCGCCCCCAGGGCTGCGTCGATCAGGTTTGTGGTGGCCCATTCCACCCGCCATCCCGCGTACCGGCCCTCACCGCTCCTGTCGCGGCCGCCTCGACGCGGGCACCGTCCTCATGAACCGGGTCCGTCATGATCGGAAGGCCAATCGCTCCCCGAGAAGGTGGAGCGACCGTCCCGGTTCGCCGTCCGTAGCTGCCGGGGCGGCCGGATAGGGGGCGTCCTCTCCCCCGCCGTACCCTGAACCCCGTGCCGCCCTCCCGTCTCCACCGTGTAGCCGTCCTCGTCCTCGAAGGCGCCAAGCCCCTCGACGTCGGTATCCCCGCGCAGGTGTTCACGACCCGCGCGAGCATGCCGTACGAGGTGCGCGTGTGCGGGGCGGCTCCCGGGCTCGTGACCGGCGGCGACGGGCTCTCGTACCACGTCACCCACGGGCTCGACGCGCTCGCGTGGGCCGACATCGTCTTCGTGCCCGGCTACCGCTACCCCGACCGCGAGGATCCGCCGCGGGCCGTCATCGACGCGCTGATCGCCGCCCACGACCGGGGCGCGCGGCTCGCCGCCATCTCGACGGGCGCGTTCGCGCTCGCCGCCACCGGTCTGCTCGACGGCAAGCGCGCGACGACCCACTGGCACTACGCGCGGGCCCTCGCCGCGAAACATCCGCTCATCCGCCTCGACGAGAACGTCCTGTTCGTCGACGAGGGCAGCGTGCTCACCTCCGCCGGCGCCGCCTCGGGCATCGACCTGTGTCTGCACATCCTGCGCCGCGACCTCGGCGTGTCCGCCTCGAACCACGCGGCCCGCCGTCTGGTCGCGGCCCCCTACCGCAGCGGCGGCCAGGCGCAGTACGTGCCGCGCAGCGTGCCCGAGCCGCTCGGCGAGCGGTTCGCCGCCACCCGCGAGTGGGCGCTGCACCACCTGGGCGAACCACTGACCCTGGAGGCGCTGGCCCAGCAGGCGGGGGTCTCGCCCCGGACCTTCTCGCGACGCTTCGCCGAGGACACCGGGTACACGCCGATGCAGTGGGTCATGCGGGCCCGGATCGACGTGGCCCGTGAGCTGCTGGAGCGCTCGGAGCGCAGTGTCGAGCAGATCGCCGACGATGTCGGCCTCGGCACCGGCGCCAATCTGCGGCTGCACTTCCACCGCATCCTCGGCACCACCCCGACCGAGTACCGGCGCACCTTCACCCAGGGCGAATAGGCCGCCGTCCGCCGGGCACCCGCCCCACGACCGGCCCTCCCCTCCCGGTGGCGAGATCCTTACGAACCATGGCGATCTCGCCGCTGTTGCGGAGGGTGACCACGAGCGAACCTGATGGCGAACGAAAGGGACATCGCTCATGACTCGCATTGCCATCAACGGATTCGGCCGCATCGGTCGCAACGTGCTGCGCGCGCTCCTCGAGCGCGACACCGACCTCGAGGTCGTCGCCGTCAACGACCTGACGGAGCCCGCGACCCTCGCCCGGCTGCTCGCCTACGACACCACGTCGGGCCGGCTCGGCCGCCCGGTGACCGTCGAGGGGAATGTGCTCGTCGTCGACGGCCACCGCATCACGGTGCTCGCCGAGCGCGAGCCGGAGCAGCTGCCGTGGGCCGAGCTCGAGGTGGACCTGGTCCTGGAGGCGACCGGCCGCTTCACCTCGGCCGAGGCCGCCCGTGGCCACATCAAGGCGGGTGCGCGCAAGGTGCTGGTCAGCGCGCCGTCCGACGGCGCCGACGTCACGCTCGCGTTCGGTGTCAACACCGACGCCTACGACCCGGCCGAGCACGTGATCGTCTCGAACGCGTCCTGCACGACCAACGCGCTGGCCCCGCTGGCCGCCGTCCTGGACGAGCTCGCCGGCATCGAGCACGGCTTCATGACCACGGTGCACGCCTACACGCAGGAGCAGAACCTGCAGGACGGCCCGCACCGCGACCCGCGCCGCGCCCGCGCCGCCGGCGTCAACATCGTGCCGACCTCGACCGGCGCCGCGAAGGCGATCGGCCTCGTGCTGCCCCAGCTCGACGGCAAGCTGTCGGGCGACTCGATCCGTGTGCCGGTCCCGGTGGGCTCGATCGTCGAGCTCAACACCACCGTCGCCCGCGACGTGACGCGCGAGGAGATCCTCGAGGCGTACCGCGCCGCGGCGCAGGGACCGCTGGCCGGCGTGCTGGAGTACTCCGAGGACCCGCTCGTGTCCTCCGACATCACGGGCAACCCGGCTTCGTCGATCTTCGACTCGGAGCTCACCCGTGTCGACGGCCGCCACGTCAAGGTGGTCGCCTGGTACGACAACGAGTGGGGCTTCTCGAACCGCGTGATCGACACGCTCACGCTCCTCGCCGCGGGCTGAACCGACAGCGGTCCCCGGTGGGGGCGGGCCAGGCGCCCGCGCGCGGTAGGTCACGGTCCTGGATCCCGGTGACCGACCTGCCGCGCGCGGGCGCCTCGGCGTGTCCAAGGCGACCGCGCGACCGCGCCCGTGCTTCGCACCTCCGCGATCCGTTCAGCGCATGCGCGGGAGGCGGAGGCTGAGCAGGACGGTCAGCGCGATGAGGCCGAGCTGGACGAGCAGGGTGGTGGACACGGCCGCGCGCATGCCGACGGTCGGGACCAGCGCGAGGAAGAGGCTGCCGAGCGTGGCGACGCCGAGCGCCACGGCGGACTGCTGGGCGGTGATCATGACGCCGCTGCCCGCCCCGGCCCGGTCGGCGGGGACGTCCGAGAGCGTCAGGCGCATCAGCACCGGCATCTGGAAGCCCTGGCCCAGTCCCGCCAGGGCGATGCCCGGAGCGAGTACGGCCACGCCGAGGTCCGGCCAGCCGTGGCGCAGGGTGGCCAGCAGGAGAGCGATGCCGGCCGCCTGGATGACGCCTCCGGCGGTGACGATCCGGCTGCCGAAGCGGGTGATCAGGCGCGGACCGGCCAGCGAGGCTCCGAAGAAGGCGACGGCCATCGGCGCCAGCGCCAGGCCCGCCGTCACCGGGCCCATGTCCAGGCCTTGTTGGAGGGTCACGGCGAGGACGAACATGAAGCCGCCGAAGCCGACGGAGAACGGCATCAGGAGCGCCAGGCTGCGCCTGAGCGACTCCAGCCTCAGCAGGCTCGGCGGCACCAGCGGGGTGTGGCCCTTACGGTCGGCCCGGCGCTCGGTGAAGTAGAACGCCGCTGCGGCGACGGGGAACACGCCCAACGAGATCCAGGTCCACAGCGGCCAGCCGGCGGCCCGCCCCTCGGTCAGCGGCAGCAGCAGCGAGACCAGCGACAGCGCGAGGAGCAGGGTGCCGGGCACGTCCACGGCCGCGGGCCGGCCGGCCCGGGTGTCCGGGACGGTGCGCACGGCCAGGACCAGCCCGAGGAGCACCACGGGGACGTTGACCAGGAACACCGCGCGCCAGCCCGTTCCGCCGAGGTCCGCGGCGACCAGGACGCCGCCGAGGATCTGCCCGGCGACCATGGACAGGCCCCCGGTGGCCCCGTACAGGCTCATGGCGTGGGCCCGGCGCGGGCCCTCGGTGGTGGCCTGGATGGTGGCGAGCACCTGCGGCAGCATGAGGGCGGCGGCCGCGCCTTGGGCGACGCGGGCGGCGACGAGGGCCCAGGCGTTCGGGGCGAGACCGCAGGCGAGCGAGGTGACGCCGAAGGCGGCCATGCCGACGAGGAAGAGCCGGCGGCGGCCGAGGCTGTCGCCGACGCGCCCGCCGAGGACCAACAGGACGGCGTACGCGACGCCGTAGCCACCGACGACCAGCTCCAGGAGGGCGGGGCCGGCGGCGAGGTCGTGCTCGATGGACGGGAGCGCGACGTTGACGATGAAGAAGTCGATCAGGGGCAGGGCCGCGCCGAGGAGCACGGTGAACAGGCCGAGGCCGCTCAGGTGGGGCGCGGGGGCACTGCGGACGGGGGCACTGCGGACGGAAACGCTGGGCACGGGGTCGCCGTGCGCGGGGTTGCTGCGTACAGGGTTGCTGCGTACAGGGATCTGAGTCACCGTCCGACGATCTCCCGGCTGTCAGACGGGTACCAGAGTGTCGTTATCCGGGTACCAGGACTACCTGGCAACAGGATGGGCGGTGCGGCAGGCTGGGATCATGACCACTGTGGCTCCCGTAAGCGACGTTCGGCGGCACGAGCTGGCCGAGTTCCTACGCACCCGCCGTGAGCGGATCACTCCCGAGCAGGTCGGGCTGGTGCGCGGGCCGCGCCGACGGACCCCGGGGCTGCGCCGTGAGGAGGTCGCGCACCTGTCGTCGGTGGGCGTGACCTGGTACACGTGGTTGGAGCAGGCGCGCGACATCCAGGTGTCGGGGCAGGTGCTGGACGCGGTCGCGCGGGCACTGCTGCTCGATGTGAGCGAGAGGGAGCACCTGTTCTCGCTGGCCGGGAGCCTCGACCCGGTGCAGCCGGCGGTCTGCCCCAGCGTGACGCCGTCCGTGCGAGCCATCATCGACCAGCTGGGCCACATCCCGGCGTGCGTCCAGAACAGCCGGTACGACATCGTCGCCTACAACGCCACCTACGGGCGCCTGCTCGGCGACCTGGACAGCAAGCGGCCGGAGGAGCGCAACTGCATGTGGCTCGCCTTCACCGACCCGGAGTGGCAGGAATCGGTGGTCGACCTGCCGAGCACGCACCGGATCATGGCGGCGCGGTTCCGGGCGGCGATGGCCGAGCACCTGGCGGAGCCCGCGTGGAAGACGCTGCTGGCCCGGCTGGAGGGGGCGTCGGCGGAGTTCCGGGAGGTGTGGGCCCGCCACGAGGTGGTCGGCGGGCAGGTCGCGAAGTCGAAGTACATCCGCAACGCGCACGTGGGCATGCTGTACCTGGAACACAACAACCTGTGGCTCGGACCGCGCACCGGCCCGAGGCTCGTGACGTACGTACCGCTGGACCAGGAGTCGCGCGAGCGCCTGCAGGAGCTGGAACGACTGACGGCACCGGCCGGTGCGGGGCTCCTCGGCCGACGCGTCGCCATGTCCGCCCGGGTGACCTTCACTCCAGGAGCTGAACCATGAGGAGGCATGCGGCCATCGGCACCAGGGTGGCCACCGTGCCGAGTGCGACCCCGATCCGCGCGCGGCCACGGGCGGCCGCCTCGTCGCCCCGCATGGCCCACAGGTCGGGGAGGCCGCAGACGAGCGCCATGATCGCGACGGGCAGGACGAGGTAGAGGGGGAAGAAGCGGATCCACGGCGGGAGTTCCTCCGGGAGGAACGGGCAGCCGAGCATCGCCACGGCGGTGGCTCCCAGGGCGAGTGACGCCGTGCCCCTGCGCTCCGGCTCCGCCACCGGCTCTTGCTCCGGCTCTACTTCTGTCTGCTGCTCCGGCTCGACCGGTTCCTTCACCAAGCTCATGGAACGGAGGTTAGGCGGGCGGCGGGCGGCCCCGCCTGGGCGCGGCTACTCAGAAGTGGGTGAGTAGCCGGACCCGGATGTCCTCGGCCCGCTCGCGGCCGGCGCGAGGCGGGCCAGCAGGTGGGCGTCGAGGAAGCCCCGCTCGGAAGCCGGGTCGTGGATCAGCCGGGCGAACGGCGTGAGCCCGGCACCTGCCAGCAGCTCGGCGAACCGCTCCACCGGCCAGCTGTAGGCGGGCGTCACCTTGTGGTCGAAGCGGATCGGCTCCGGTCCGTCGGTCGCGAAGAACGAGACCATGAGCAGGCCCCCTTGGGCCAGGACGCGCGCCTGCTCGGCGAGCAGCGCGGGCAGTTCCCCGGGCGGCGTATGGATCATCGAGTAGTGGGCCAGGACGCCGCCGAGCGCGCCGTCCTCGACCGGCAGGACCTCCATCCGCGCCTCGTCGAACCGGAGCGCGGGACGGGCCCGCCGGGCGTGGTCGATCATGCCCGGGGAGATGTCGATCCCGAAGGGGTCCAGTCCCAGGTCATGGAGCATGGCCGTCAGATGCCCGGGCCCGCACCCGACGTCGGCCGCCCGCGGGTTGCCCGTCCCGCGCACCAGCTCCGCGAAGGTGGTGAGCATGGCCCGCGCGAACGGCTGCGTCTCCAGCCGATCGGCGAACAGCGACGCGTAGAGCTCGACGACCCCGTCATAGGCCGCCCTGGTCTGGTCCTGGTGTTCCGCCACGGGCAGGACGTTACTCCTGCCGCGGCGGGCCCGGACCGCCCCCGGGCCGTCTCTTCCGGATCTTGCCGGGCCCGGCCCGCCCGGCAGGATCCGAAGGAGACGACCTAGACGAAGGGCCCTTCGGCCGTGAAGCGGCGCAGGTGGCGGGCGAAGGTCTCGGCCTCGCCGGGGGGCCAGGAGGAGAGGCTCGTCGTGATGTGGTCCGCCAGGCGTGCGCGCAGCTCCGCGACGACGAGCCGCCCCTCCTCGGTCAGGACGAGGAGGTGTGCGCGCCGGTCGGTGGGGTCCGGCTCGCGGCGGATGAGGCCCGCGGTCTCCAACCGGGAGGCGCGGCGGGTCACGCCGGAGCGGTCGACCCCCACGTCATGGGCCAGGTCCGCCGCACTGCGGGGGCCGGTCCGGGCCAGGGCGCTGAGCACGGGGTAGGTCACGTCGTCGACGGCCTCGCCCATGCCTTCCGTGAGCCGCTGGTGCAGGTGCGCGCGGGTCGTGCGCTTGAGCAGGATGCCCAGCGCGTCCGCGATCTCTTGCCCGATCTCGTTGTCCACGCCAAAAGAATAGCGTGCGCCGCGCACGCATCACTGTTATGGTTTTCGAAGTGCGTGCGCCACGCACGCATTGCGATCCGTTCGACACCGGCATTCCGCATCCGCATCGAAAGGCACTCCCATGACCCGCACCGGTATCACCGCCGCCCTCACCGACCTGCTCCTCAACCGCGACCTCACCGTCCAGGAGGCCGCCGACCGCCACTTCGCACCGGAGTACCGCCAGCGCACGGACGGCGAGTGGGCGGACCGGGCCGGCTTCATCGAGCACATCAGCCACCTGCGCACCGTCGTCGACCACGGCCGTGTCGAGGTCCACGAGGAGCTGTACGACGGCCTCAAGTACGCCGACCGGCACACCGTCCACGTCACGAAGACGGACGGTTCGACGGTGCGCACCGAGGTCTACCTGTTCGGCGAGTTCGCGCCCGACGGCCGGTTCAGCCGCATCGAGGAGACCACCCTGATGCTCGAAGGATCCGAGTCCGACCGCGACCTGGGCAGCGCCCGCTAGTGCTGTGGCCGGAAAGGTTTGCCGGGTCGCGGTGTCCGGTGCGGTGCATCGCGAGGCGGAGGGGCGGGCCGTACCGGACGTACTTCCGTGGTCCGACAACGCGGCGAGGTACCGTACCGGGCGCCGTGACCCGGTGGACCTTTCCGGTCACAGCACCAGGATCCTCGGTTCCCGGAGCCCGGCCTCGGATCAGGGGCGGAAACGCAGGGGGTGATCGGAGGGGACCTCCACCACGGCGATCCGCACGCCGTCGGGGTCGGCGATCCACATCTCGATCAGGCCCCAGGGCTCGAGCCGGGGAGGCCGCAGCACCTCGGCGTTCCGGCCGCGCAGTTCCTCGTACGCCGCTTGGGCGTCCTCGACCTGGAGCCACAGCCGCAGGCCCGGCGCGGGCGGCGCCTCGGCGCGGCCCGACAGTTCGAGGAAGCCGCCGCCGAGGAAGTAGACCGTGCCGCGCTCGGGGCCGGTGCCGAACTCGCGGTGGATCGCCAGTCCCAGGGTGTCGCCGTAGAAGGCGCGCGAGCGTTCGGGGTCGGTGGGGCGCAACAGAACCCTGCTGCCCAGTACGTGCACCATGGCCCCGCCTTCCCTCACGCGGCGTCCTGCCGCGGCCGCTTCAGCGTCTTCCAGCGCCTGCGCCGGGTGCGGGTGTGCTGGTCGAGTTCCTCCAGCAGGCGCTGGGAGCGCTTGTCCACGCCCAGCTCGTCCAGGACCCGGTCGATCTCGGTGAGCAGCGCGCCGCTCAGCTGCCAGTGTGCCGGGTCCTCGCGGGCGGAGGCCAGCAGCAGGGCCGCGAGCCGGTCGCGGTGGGCCCGGGCGACGGCCAGTTCGCCGGTCAGTCGGGCCTCCGCCTCTTCCGCGTTGGCGCTGACCTGCGCGGTGATCAGCTGGGCGAAGCTCTCCACCGCGACGGCCGTGTGGCGGAGCACCTCCCGCAGCGCGACCGCGGTCGGGGGGTCGAAGAGCGGCCCGTCCGGGCGGGCCCGGGCCAGGTCGGTCAGCGTCCGGCAGGCCACGCGGAGCACGACCGCGCAGATCTCCAGGGTGTCCAGGCCGGTCCGCAGCACGAGCCTGAAGAGCAGCCCTTCCTTGACCCGCGGATTGAGCCGGAGACTGTCCTCGGCCTGCCGGAGGGCGGCGTCGACCTGGGCGATGTCGTTGTCGAGGCGGCGTGCCTCGTGCAGCCGGGCCGCGGCCTGCTCGACCCTGGCCGGTCCGGAGGGTTCCTCACCGAGGTGGTCGAGCAGCCGGCTCATGCGCCGGGCGAGGTCGGTGATCGCGGCTCCGGCCGGGCCGACCCACACGGGCGGTGCCAGGAGCAGGTTGACCAAAAGTCCGACCACCGCGCCGATGATCGTCTCCAGGACCCGGTCCCAGGCGGTGTCCGTGACCTGGGTGACGCCGAGGACGAGCATGGCGCTGATCGCGACCTCGGGCACGAACTCGTCGACGCGCACCAGGTGGCCCACGACCAGCGAGGCGAGGATCAGCAGCCCGAGGCTCCACCAGGTCAGACCCACCAGCGCGCTGAAGCCGATCGCGATCAGCACGCCGACGACCACCGAGTTCACCCGGCGGATGCTGGTGGTGAGGGTGGAGTACAGGGTGACCTGGACGACGAGCAGAGCGGTCAGTGGCGCGGTCAGTGGGAGTGGCTCGCTGCTCAGGCGGAGCGCGACGACATAGCTGATCACGGCCGCGGCGGTGGAGCGCAGGGCTTGGACGGCGACCGGCTCACGGCGGCGGCGTGCGACACGGGTGGCGAGACTGGTGATCGTTTCCGGCATGCGGGGCGCCTTCCCGCTGCTGGGCCGGATGACGCATGGCGTGGCCGCCGGGCCCCGATCGGCCGAGGATGGGCCGTAGGAGGAGGTCACCCCGGCCGTTCGCGGGTAGGCGGTGGATGTCCGGGGCAGTTCCTGTCGACGAGAGACGCGACCGCGAAGGAGAAACAGCCATGGAGGGTACGCAGGACAGGCGTGAGAAGTCGGGAGAGGGCCGCGCGGAGCAGGCGCAGGATCATCCCGGTCCGGACCCGGTGCACCCCGAGGCCAGCAAGCGGGTCGAGGGCAAGAGCCCCGAGGAACTGAGGCGGCGACAGGAGCGGAAGACGACCCGTACGAGCGACGACGACGCGGAGTAACGGACTCCGGCAGGCAGGCCGGCCCGGGCGGCGGCGGACGGCCTGTCCGCCCGCCCACCCAAGGGCGACCGGTGCGGGGCCGGAGCCGGGGCCGGGACCGGCGGCGAGGTGCTACGCGCCCTCGTCGTAGGTCCCCGCCTCGATCTCCAGGGCGAGCTCCTGGAGGACCTCGATCGAGGAGATGTCCGTCCGTCCGCCGTCGTGCACCATCGCGAGGCTGGTGAACGCCAGGCTGAAGCCCGAGACCATGGTGTGCAGGGCCGGCCCGAGCGCCTCCGCCACGAGGGCGGCCACCTGCTGGGGAGAGGCGTCCGCCGGCACCCTGATCGACGGCAGCATCTCGTTCAGGAGCAGGGTGGCCACACCGGCCGTCGGTGTCGAGCCGGCGCCGTCCTCGCCGCCGTCGCCGTCCTCGTCGAGTTCCCCCGCCTCGGCGGCCCGGCGGATGTCCTGGGCGTCGGTGAGGATGCCGATCACTCGCTTGAGTACCTCTGCGCGTTCCATCTGCGGAGCGTAGCCCCGAGCCCCGGACCGGCGCGGGAGTTCGCCCTCACCAGGCCCTCACCAGGCCCTCACCAGGCCCTGCCCCGGCCGCTCCTCACGGGCAGTCAGCCCGGATCGGGGTACGGACGTGTAGCCGCGATCGCACGGGGCATGCGCGCCGCGACGGACACGGATCGATGGAGGAGCTGTTTCACTCATGTCTGAGAACGTCTGGGCCTACCACGTCACCGTCGACCGCATCACGGACGTAGACCTGGCCGGTTACAAGGTGGAGGCCGCCGACGGCACCATCGGAAAGGTCGACAAGCACTCCGACGAGGCGGGATCGGCCTATCTGGTCGTGGACACCGGCCCGTGGATCTTCGGCAAGGAGGTCCTCCTCCCGGCGGGTACCGTCACCGGTATCGACGTGGAGGAGAAGCGGATCCGGGTCGGACTGACCAGGGAACAGGTCAAGGACGCCCCGGAGTTCATCCGGGACCAGCACCTGGAGAGCACCGACTACCGTCAGCTGTTGGGCGGTTACTACGGCATCATCCCGCCCCGCTGGCTGTGATCCACGGCCGGAACCGGCACATACTGGACCTATGGCCAGGGCGAGGGCCACGACGGTCCAGCGGATCAGGCGGCAAGCCGGTGAGGCGGTCTTCCTGCGCGTCGCCGGGCCGGACGGGCCCCGGAACCGGGCGCGGATCCACACGACGCCCGGACCTCGTTGGTTCGCCCCGGATCGGCCGGTGCGGCGGGTGCACGGGGACGCCTCGATGTTCGTCGGCGGGCTGGCCGCCCTGTTGCTGCAGTCCTTGCACCCGCTCGCGATGGCCGCCGTGGCCGCGCACTCGGGATACCGGGGTGACCCGTGGGGGCGACTGAACCGCACCAGTACCTTCCTCGCCGTCACCACGTTCGGTACGAGTGCCGACGCCGAGGCGGCGGTGACCCTCGTACGGGAGGTGCACGCGCGCGTCCGGGGGCGTACGGCCGACGGCGTCCCGTACCGGGCCGATGATCCGGAGCTGCTGACCTGGGTGCACATCGCCGAGGCGGACTGCTTCCTACGGGCCCACCAGCGGTACGGCAAACGCCCGTTGGACGCCGCGGGCTGCGACGCGTACCTGGCCGACACGGCGCGCGTGGCCCGCGCCCTGGGGGCGGACCGGCCGCCGGAGAGCGTGCGCGAGCTGGCTCTGCGGATGGCACGGTACCGGCCCGACCTCCGGCCGACGGCGGCCTCCCGGGACACCGCCCGGTTCCTGCTGAGCGATCCCCCGCTGCCGGGGGCCGCCCGGTTGCCGTACGCGCTGCTGGCGGCGGCGGCCGTGGATCTGCTTCCGCCCTGGGCGAGGTCGGCCGTGGCCGAGGACGCGCCCGCGGCCGCCCGGATGCCGCCTCCGGCCGCCCGCGCCGGCGGTCACGCCGTGACCCGGGCGATCCGCTGGGCGCTGCCCCCCGCTCCCCCGGCCGCCCCGCCTCCCCCGCCGCCCCTGCCGGACTGACAGCGGCTCTCTCAGTACTCCTCGTCCGGGTACCCCCAGCGGATCTCCGGCGCGGCTCCGGCCGCCACGGCGGCCACCGTCGCCGCGAAGACCCCCTCGAAGTGCGGTTGCCACAGGTAGAAGCGCGAGATGCCGAGCGGGAAGTCGGAGTCCCCGGAGACGAAGTACGAGCCGTCGTCGTCCACCGCCACGCCGATGGTGACCTGAGCGGCTATGTCCTCCTCGTGCATCAGCTCCTGCAGGGCGCGGACGATCGCCCAGGCCTGCGGCTCGTCGGCGACCCCGGTGACGGTGAAGGCAAGATCGATGTTCACTGACATGCCGGAAGAATAGGCGGAGCCACTGACAAGGGCGGCCCGCGCCCGCAGCCTTCGTGGACGAGGAAGAGGCGGGTGGCCGGGTGCGGGGCCGGGTTCATGGGTCATGTCTCACCGTCCGGCGGCGCATGTCGAAGTGGTCCGCCAAGGCTTGGACGGGCTGCGGGCTGCGGGCCGCGTTCGCGCAGCAGGCGCAGCACCTCGCGGCGGGTGCTGTCGGCGAGCGCGGCGAACACGCGGCTACGGCATACGGACTACGGGCGGGCGGCCGTCACCAGGTAGTAGTCCAGGATCTGTTGCTCCCAGGCGGCCAGGAAGTTCCGGGGCCAGGTGCCCGGCGCCCAGAGGCGGGCGAGCCAGCGGTCCCAGCCCGGCCAGACCTGCGGACCGATCGAGGCGACCCGCACGTCGGCGAAGC
Organism: Streptomyces sp. BF23-19; assembly: GCF_041106355.1. Classification (NCBI taxonomy): domain Bacteria; kingdom Bacillati; phylum Actinomycetota; class Actinomycetes; order Kitasatosporales; family Streptomycetaceae; genus Streptomyces; species Streptomyces sp. BF23-19. The sequence continues at coordinate 86,555 of NZ_JBGBPT010000025.1, forward strand.
CGGCTTCGGTGAGCGCATCGGTGAGCCGGGACACCGGCCGCGCGATGTCCAGGCCACTGGCGAAGGAGTCGAGCAGCCCCGCGAGCCGCTTCGCGGGCTCGGGCGCGCCCTCCACGGTGAAGAAGCTGGTGACCGCCACCCGGCCACCCGGGCCCAACACTCTCGCCGCCTCCCGGGCGAAGGCGGTCAGGTCCGGGAAGTGCTGCGCCGCCTCGACGCTGTAGAGGCAGTCGAACTCCGCGTCGCCGAGCGGCAGGTCTTCCGCGGCCCCGAGCGCGAAGGTCAGCCGGTGCGGCTGCGTCGCGAGGAGCGGGGAGTTGGCTTCGCGGGCCCGCTGGAGCTGCTGGGGATGGATGTCCACCCCGGTGACGGCCGCGGGCCCGTACTCCTCCAGCGCGAGCGCGCACCCGAGACCGAGCCCGCAGCCGACCTCGACGGCCCTGCCGCCTTCGGGGGCCACGGCGTCGAGCACGTGCCGGTAGAGGTCCTGCTCGCTGCGGATCCGGTCGCCCTGCGACAGCGACTGCCCGAGGTCGACCGCCTCCCAGTAGCCGAAGTTGATGAACCCTCCGGCGAAGACCGGAACGGCGCTGAGATCGGCCGGCCCGTACGTCTCCCACACCTCGGGCCGTACGACCGGGAACGGCCGCTCCGTGGGATCACCCGACGACAACACCCCACCACCTCCTCGTGACGGGGGCGTTCTGCCCCGCAGCCCTCAGTGTGGCGGGCGAACCCCTGGTCGCGACAGTGGACCTCATCGCGCACCGATCGTTCGTTGTTTACCGAAATCATGGGGCATCCTGGACGTATGAACAAGACGCATCCCGGATCGACGCCCGCGGGTGGAGCGGCCCCCGCGGCGCTGCTGGCCGCCTTCGCCGCCGCCCTGGCCGACGAGACACGGGCGGCGATCTGCATGACGCTGCTGGAGGGGCGCGCCTGGACCGCGGGCGAGCTGGCCCGCATCACCTCGGTGGCTCCCTCCACCATCAGCGGCCATCTGGCCCGGCTGCTCGACGTGGGCATCTGCGTGACCGAGCGGCAGGGCCGCCACAGCTATGTGCGCATCGCCGACGGCGCGACGGCCCGCCTGCTCGACGAGCTCGCCTCGCACGCCGTGCCGGACCGGGACGCGGCGCACGCCGTGCCCGTGGTCGCCGCACCGGACCCGCTGGCCCGCGCCCGGACCTGCTACGACCACTTCGCCGGGCGGCTCGGCATGGCGGTGACCGACGCGATGGAGCGGCGCGGACTGCTGCGCACGGACGACGTGTTCGAGCTGACGGAGGCCGGCCGGGTCTGGTGCGCCGACGCCGGCATCAGCCTGGCCGGCGAGGGGCGCAGGCGGCTGGCGAGCTCCTGCCTGGACTGGACCGAGCGGCGCCGCCACCTGGGCGGCCTCGCCGGGGCGCGCCTGTGCGCACGGGCGTCCGCGGAGAAGTGGGTGGTGCGCCCGACGGGCGGCGGGCGGGCGCTGGAGGTGACCGATGCAGGGGAACGGGCCTTCGGCGAACTGCTGGGGCTCACGCCGGAGGCGTGGAGCTCAGCTGCGGCTCCGGGCAGGAAGACGCATTAATTCGGTCGACACCGAAATGTTGCGGTCGTAGGGTGGGCTCATGACGTTCCGCTCGAGTTCGATCCCGCCCGGCGTCCTCACCGTCGGCGCCGTCACCTTCACGGTGTTCGCCTGGGCCTCCGCCTTCGTCTCCATCCGCAGCGCGGGGGCCGCGTACTCGCCCGGCGCCCTGGCCCTCGGCCGGCTGCTGGCGGCCTCCCTGGTCCTCGTGACGCTGCTCCTGATCAGCCGCCAAGGCCTGCCGCCCCGCGAGGCCTGGCGCGGGATCCTGGTGTCCGGTGTCGTGTGGTTCTGCGGCTACACGATCGTCCTGAACTGGGGTGAACGACTGGTCGACGCGGGCACCGCGTCGCTGCTGGTGAACACCGGGCCGATCCTCATGGCGCTCCTCGCGGCCCGCCTCCTCGGCGAGGCACTGCCCCCGCGGCTCCTGGTCGGCATGGCCGTCTCTTTCGCCGGAGCGGTGGTCGTGGGCCTGTCCATGTCGTCCGGGGACGGCGGCTCCACGTCGGTGCTCGGCGTCGTACTCTGCCTGCTCGCGGCGGTGGCGTACGCGACCGGCGTCATCGCCCAGAAACCCGCGCTCTCCTACGGCACTCCCCTGCAGGTCACCACCTTCGCCTGCCTGACGGGAACCGTGGCCTGCCTGCCCTTCTCGGGCCAACTGTTCGCGGAACTGCCCGAGGCGCCGATGTCCGCGACCTTGAACATGGTCTACCTGGGTGTGGTCCCGACCGCCCTCGCGTTCACCACCTGGACCTACGCCCTGGCGCGCATGCCCGCCGGAAAGCTGGGGGCGACCACGTACGCCGTCCCGGCCATCGTCGTGCTGCTGAGCTGGGCCCTCCTGGGCGAGGTGCCGGCCTGGCTGACCCTCCTCGGCGGGGTGCTCTGCCTGGCCGGCGTGGCGGTCTCCCGGTACGCGCCGCGCTCGGCCCGGACTCCGGCCGAGGACAGCCCGCTCGGTGCGGGCCGGACCTGACCGAACCGCTCCCCCTTCCCTCCGCCTCACCTTCCCTCCGCCTCACCTTCCCTCCGCCTCACCTTCCCTCCGCCTCACCTTCCCTCCGCCTCACCACCGCTACCGCACCTCCCACGAAAGGCACCCCTTCATGAGGATCCTCACGGTCGGCGCCGGCGCCGTCGGCGGCTTCTTCGGCGCGCGGCTCGCGACAGCGGGTCAGGACGTCTCCTTCCTGGTGCGACCGGCCCGTGCGAAGGCCTTGGAGGCCCGCGGCCTGCGCGTGGTCGGCCAGGGGGAGGAGCTCGACCTCACGCCACGTCTGGTGACGGCCGGCGCCGTGGGCGGACCGTACGACCTGGTGCTCCTCTCGGTGAAGGCGACCGCCCTGCGGACGGCCCTGGCGGACATCGAACCCGCCATCGGCCCGGACACCGCCGTCGTGCCCCTGCTCAACGGGGTCGCCCACCTCGACGCGCTCGTCGCGCGCCTCGGAGCCGGAGCGGTCCTCGGCGGTGTCGCGAAGGTGGTCACCACCTTGAACGGCGACGGCGACATCCTCCGCATGGCTCCGCCCGCGGTGATCCTGACCGGCGAGCTCGACGCACGCCCGTCGGCCCGGGTGGACTCGATCCGCGGCGTGCTGGCCGAGGCCGGTATCGACTCGCCGGCGACCGAGGACATCGTCGCGGCCATGTGGCACAAGTGGGTCTTCATCTCCACGCTCGTCGCCCTGACCTGTCTGATGCGCGGCACGGTCGGCGAGGTGAACGCCGTTCCGGGCGGGGCCGCCCTGGCCGCCGCGCTGATCTCGGAGACCACGGCGGTGGCGGAGGCCGCGGGCCACCCGGTGACCGATGCGGAGCTCGCCTTCACCACCTCGACCGTCACGACCCCTGGCTCTCCGCTCACCCCGTCCCTGTACCGCGACCTCGTCGCCGGAGCGCCGACGGAGGCCGACCACGTCCTGACCGACCTCACCCTGCGCGCCCGCGCGCTGGGCGTGGCCACTCCCCTGCTGGACCTCGCCGCCCTCCAGCTGCGGGTCCACGAACACCGTCTCGCCGCCGGACGCCCTTGAGGTCCGAGACCGCGGCCGCCTTAGGCATTCACCCGGATGCCCGGACCATTGGGCATCCGGGCCGCCGGGCCTTTGACTGGGAGGTCCCAAGGTCCGGAACACCCATGGAGGCACGGTGACGGCGGTCGCGTGGATGCGTGGTGCGGCAGGTGCGGTGGTGCTGTCGGTGGTGGCGTTCGGCGCCGCGGGCTGTTCCGACGGTGACGGCACCCCGTCCGGGGCCGTGTCGAGCGCCGCGTCGGCGGTGAAGTCCGCGGGCGAGGCGGTCTCGTCGGCCGCCGCCGAGGCCGGGAAGGCCGCCGAGTCGGCCGCCGCCGTGGCGAAGGACAAGCTCGCCGAGGTGAAGGACGGGGTCGATGCCAAGGACCAGGTGTCCTTGGGTGCGGTGGCCACCGACGGAGACGGGTACACGACGGTCCCCGTGACGGCCCGGAACACCGACGACGCGACGAAGTCCTTCGCGGTGCAGGTGGAGTTCAAGGACGAGAGCGGCAACCTCGTCGACACCGTGGTCGTGACGATCACGGACGTCGCCGGGAAGGGCACGGGGCAGGGAACGGCCCGCAGTACGCACAAACTGTCGGGCACGGTGTCGGCGCAGACCGGTACGGCCCTGCGCTACTGAACTGAGCCCGGACCGCACCTGGCCGCACCTGACCGCGCGCCCCTCGCGGGTTCAGCAGTTGTCACCCACCGCGTCGATCTTCGAGCCGAAGCGGCCGCTGTAGTTGCTGGCGTAGTCGCCGACGCGGACCGGCCGGCAGTCCTTGCCGGTCGCCCAGTCGATGAAGGCCCCGGTCCGGTTGGCCCGGAACGACCCCACGTGGTCCACGAACTTGCTGGGGAGGTTCACGTAGCCGCCCCGCCAGACATAGAGGTCCCCGGTGCCGTCCTGGTACCGCCACAGGCAGATCGCGTTGGCGGGGCAGGTGGGCAGGGCCTGAGCGGGTGTGGTGGAGACGAGCGAGACCAGCGCGACCGCGCCGGCGACCGTCAAGGTGCGTAAGTGACGTGCCCTCATGCGGAGCCTCCTCTTCGTACCGTTCGTCTCCTCATCGTCCTCGCCCGGGCGCCGGCCGGGGCGGTAACCACCCGATTCGCCGGGCCTCTTCACCACATCTCCCCGACCGGCCCGGATCGGTATCGTCGCCGTATGCCTGAACTGATCGCGCCCACCACCCGCCTGCACTCCGCCTGGCTGGAGGCCCGTACCGAGTGGGGCCCCGGCCTCCACGAGGACGGATTCGGGCTGGAGCTGGCCGACGAGGTCGACTCCCCGGACGGGTTCGCGACGTGGGTCGCGCGGCTGGCCGACGGATCGGGTCCGAAAGCGGCGGGGACCGGCAGGGGTTGCACCTACCGATGGATCGTCGAGGGCGATCGGGTGCTCGGCGGGATCGCGCTGCGGCACGGGCTCGACGACCAGGTGCTGCGGTTCGGCCACATCGGCTACGGGATCCGGCCGTCCTCGCGTCGGCGCGGGCTGGCCACCTGGGCCTTGGGCCGGATGCTGACCGAGGCGTGGGCGCTCGGCCTGGACCGGGTGCTGATGGTGTGCGAAGTCGACAACCTCGCCTCGGTGAAGACGATCGAGCGACACGGCGGCCTCCTGGAAGGCGTCGAGGACACCGAACACGGTCCCGCCCGGCGCTACTGGATCACCGCCTGGTCCGGTACACGGTCCGCGGGGCCGCCGTACGGAACCCGGATGGCTCCCCCGCCTTGCCGCTGACCGCGCCCCGGGTGCGGTATACGTCGTCCGGAGGCCACCCGAGGTCGGCGAAGGGAGTGGGTTGCGTGGAACGGACAACCTGCTGTGTGGTGGGCGGCGGGCCCGCCGGGATGGTGCTGGCCCTGTTGCTGGCCCGGGCCGGGGTGGAGGTGACCGTGCTGGAGAAGCACGGCGACTTCCTGCGCGACTTCCGCGGCGACACCGTGCACCCGTCCACCCTGTCGCTGCTGGACGACATCGGCCTGGCGGAGCGCTTCGCCCGGCTGCCGCAGCGACGGGTCAGCTCGGTGCAGCTGCCCATCGGGCCGGACCGGTCCCTCGTCACGGTCGGGGACATCGGGGCGCTGCGGGGTAAGTACAACTACATCGCGATGGTGCCGCAGTGGGACCTGCTGGACCTGCTCGCCGACGAAGCGGGCCACGAGCCCTCCTTCCATCTGCGCATGAACACCGAGGCGACGTCCTTCCTCGTCGAGCGCGGAAGGGTCACGGGCGTGCGCTACCGGACCGCGGACGGCGACACCGGCGAGCTCAGGGCCTCGCTCACCGTGGCCTGCGACGGGCGCGGCTCGCTGGCCAGGGCGCTGCCCGAGCTCGGGCTGGAGGAGTTCCCGTGCCCCATGGACGCCTGGTGGTTCCGGATGCCGCGGCGAGAGGAGGACCCCAGCGGGCTCGTCGGCGGCATCGGGGACAGGCTGTTCATCGCCCTCATCGACCGCGGGGACTACTGGCAGTGCGCCGCGCTCATCCCCAAGGGCTCGGACGCCGGGCGCCGCGCCGAGGGCCTGGAGTCGTTCATGGGGCAGTTCACGGAGGCGGTGCCCTGGTTGGCCGACCGGGCCGATGCCGTCACCTCCTGGGACGAGGTCAAACTGCTGGACGTACGGCTCGACCGGCTGCGCCGCTGGCACCGCCCGGGGCTGTTGTGCATCGGGGACGCCGCGCATGCCATGTCGCCGGTGTTCGGCATCGGCATCAACCTCGCCGTGCAGGACGCGGTGGCCGCGGCCCGTCACCTGGTGGGCCCGTTGCGCGAGGGCACCGTGGGGCTCCGGGACGTACGCCGTGTGCAGTGCCGGCGGCTGCCCACCACCGTGGCGACGCAGGGGCTCCAGCGCCTCGCGCACGCCAAGGTCATCGGACCGCTGCTGGCCGGCCGTGCCGCGTTCGGAGATCCCGAGCGGGCGAAGCGGCTGACCGAGCTCCTCACCGACTCGCGCCGCCTGAACCGGCTGCCCGCCTACTTCCTCGCCTACGGAGCCCTGCGCGAGCGCCCCCCGAAGGAATCGCTCCGCTGACCTCGACCCACCCACCTCGCCGTAGGCCGAAAAGCGACGTATCGGGAGGGTAGGGCGGATAACCTCGCTCTCCACAGCAAGGAAGACGCGCTCGGGAGGCATCATGAGTGAGCACACGAGTGAGCAGCGGCCGACCCTCCTGCCGTACGCCGACCCCGCCTTCCTCGCGGATCCGTACCCCCTGTACCGGCAACTGCGCGAGGACGGTCCCGTGCGCCGCGTCGTCGCCGCGGGCGGCCTGGAAGCCTGGCTCGTCACCCGCTACGAGGACGGACTCGCGGCCCTGTCCGACTCCCGACTCAGCAGCGACGTACGCGACGCCTCGGACAGTCGACTCCTGCGGCAACTGCCCGACACCGAAAGCGATTCGATGCTGAGCAACATGCTCCGCAGCGACCCGCCCGACCACACCCGACTGCGTCGCCTGGTCTCCAAGGCGTTCACCGCCCGCCGCGTGGCGGAGATGCGGCCGCGGATCCAGGCCATCACCGACGGTCTGCTGGATGCGATCGTCCCGGCCGGCCGCGCCGACCTGGTGGCGGACTTCGCGCTTCCGCTCCCCGTCACGGTGATCAGCGAACTGCTCGGGGTTCCGGTGGACGACCGCCACGACTTCCAGGACTGGACCGACCGGATGCTCAGGCGGGGCACGGAGCCGCCCGATCCCGCCGTGGTGAACGAGGCGTGGCAGCACATGCGCGCGTACCTGACCGGGCTCGTCCACACCAAGCGGGCGCACCCCGGCGACGACCTGCTCAGCGGCCTTGTCACCGCTCGCGACGCGGAACAGCGCCTGAGCGAGGACGAGTTGATCGCGATGGTGTTCCTGTTGCTGGTGGCCGGTTACATCACCACGGTCAATCTGATCGGCACCGGGATCGCCACGCTGTTGGCCCACCCGGACCAGTTCGACCTGCTGCGTTCCGACCCCGGACTGCTGCCGGGCGCGATCGAGGAGTTCCTCCGCTACGACGGCCCGGTCAGCCCCGGGATCGCACGGTTCGCGCGCGAGGACGTCGAGATCGCCGGGGTGGCCGTCCCGCGCGGCGCGACCGTACTGATCGGCTCGGCGGTCGCCGACCGCGACCCGAAGCGGTTCCCCGACCCCGACCGCCTCGACATCACCCGGCAGGACAACGCCCACCTCGCGTTCGGGCACGGCATCCACTACTGCCTGGGGGCTCCGCTGGCCCGGTTGGAGGGCCAGATCGCCATCGGTACGGTCCTGCGCCGGCTCCCCGGGCTCGCCCTCGCCACGGACCCGGACGGGATCCGTCGGCGCCCGGGCGGGCTGCGCGGTCCCGAGAGCCTACCGGTGACCTTCACCCCGGGCGGCTGAGGCCGACGGTGTCGCCCCTGCCGGACCGGTGTCAGCCGCCCTCCTCGGAGAAGTGCTGGTAGTCCGGGGGGCTCCAGCGGCCGCCCCAGTACCAGCCGATCTCCCGGAAGGCCCGGGTGACGGCCCCGTCCGGGGTGATCATCCCTGGGCGGGGGCGGTCGCGGTCGAGGTGGGTGCGGCCGTTCGGGGGATGGCTGGTGCCGCGGACGTCGACGTACGGGTTCTCGACCGGGTTGATGTCGATGGCGTCGCCCCAGGAGTGGCGGGACAGCCGCCCCGGGTCTCCGGTGACCTGCCGGCAGTTGAAGGCGGAGGTGTTGTCGTCGGCCATCGCCGCGCCGTCTCTGCCGCCGTACTCGGCCATCACCCGCATGCGGCGGATCGGGAAACGGGCGGCGAAGGCCTTTCCGAACGCCCGCAGCACGGGGGCGACCGCGTCCTCGTGGACGACCAGTTCGCCGCTGTGCACCTTGCCGTCGAAGCCCCAGTGGTTCATCCGGACGAGGCGCAGCCGCTCGGGTGGCACGGGGCATCCGGGGCGGTGGGTGGTACCCAGTTTCTCCGGGGGTACGGCTGTGACGTGCGCGGACAGGGTCTTCGCCACCGGCTCGGGCGCGACCTGGACGTGCGACTCGGACCTCGTCCCTGTGCATGACAACGCCGTCGCGCACAGGGTGCCGGTCAGGGCGACGCAGGCGAGGCGATGGCTCACCGTTCCACCGTAGGTTCGCCCGCCTCTCCAGGCATGCCGGAGGCTACGGCCCCGGGGTTTATGGGCGGGCGGGGGCGGGCCCGGGCGGCGAGTACGGCGACGTCGTCCTCCGCGCGGTCGGCGTCGAGGCCCGCCACGACGGCGTCCACCACCGCGTCCACCCCGGCCCCGACGGGGGGACGCACTCCCACCAGCCGGGCCAGGGAGACGTCGATGTCCTCGCCCCGCCGTTCCACCAGCCCGTCGGTGAACATCAGCAGGGTCTCCTGCGGGGTGATCGCGCGCGTGACGGCCTCGTAGCCGCCGACGCCGGTGCCCAGCGGCGGGCCGACCGGGAGGTCGACCAGCGAGGCCGAGCCGTCGGCCCCGAAGACCGCCGGCGGCAGATGACCGGCGCCGGCGAACATCGCGACGCCGCGTGCGGGGTCGACGCGTACGAGCAGGCAGGTGGCGGGTCTGCGGGCCGCGTCTTCGGCGGCCAGGGCGTCGAGCCGGCGCAGGACGCGGTGCGGGGCGAGGTCCGTCGAGGCCACGTCGCGCAGGGTGGAGCGGTACGCGTTCATGTCCACCGCCGCGTCGAGTCCGTGGCCCATCACGTCTCCGACCACGAGCAGGGTGCGGCCGTAGTGGAGGCGGATCGTCTCGAACCAATCGCCGCCCACCAGGGCCCGGGGGCCGGCCGGCAGATAGCGGCCGGCCACCTCCAGGTTGGGGTGCGGCCGGCCCGGCTCCGCCACGAGCGCCCGTTGGAGGTGCGAGACGGTGTCCTCCGTGGCGGCCAGCTGCCGCGCGTGCGCCAGGTGCACCGCCGCCAGCCGGGCCGTGAAGTGGACCGTCGCCGCCTCGTGGTCACCGAACCCCGCCCGGGCCCGTACGGCGGTCACCGTTCCGTGGACCCGGTCCCCGTCCGGCAGCGGGACGGAGAGGACGTGGACCGGGACGCCGCCGGCGACCGTCGCCCACTCGGAGAGCGGGTGCCCGCCGTCGGAGGCCCGTACCGAGGGCGATGCACCGGCCCCTGCCGTGAGCAGCCCCACGGCCCCCGCCGTCGCCGCACGGTGGGAAGCGCCGTCCTCCGTCAGGAGGTCCACGGCGGCCGCGTCGCACACGTTCCGGGACAGGAATCCGGCCAGTTCCTGGCAGGTGGTCACCGCGTCGAGCGTCGTACCGATCTGCCCCACGGCGGCCTCGGCCGCCCGGACACGTGCCCACAACCCCTCAGGCCCACCCGCGGGCCCGGTGCGCCTCCCGCCACGTTCCGACAACGGACCTCCTCGCCACGGACCGCCGAAGCAGCCATTCCACCAGGAGTACGGGGCACGGGCCCGCGCGCCGCGCCCCTAGGGGGTGTCCGCAAAGTGGCGCCGGCCGCCCGAAGGGCGGGCCCCGCGGCGTCCGGTGCCGTGCATCGCAAGGCGGAGGGGCGCCCGTGTACTGGACGTACTCGGGCACCCCGACAACGCGGCGAGGTACGGTGCCAGGCGTCGCGGGGCAGGCGGGACTTTGCGGACACCCCCTCGGGTGTCCGGGCGCGCTCGGCGGGACGGAACGACGCCGTGGGCCGTTCGGTCCGCGGGCGGCCGGCCGTGGCGCTTCGGGTCCCTCGAACACGTTCCCGAGTCCGCCAACTTCCGTTCCCCCCAAGGGCCATGGCCCTTGGCGTCGATGCCCGCCGGCACGGTCCGAGGGCGTATCGTGCCCGCATGCCCGCTGATCTGATCCGTATCGTCTCCCGCGATTCGCCGATGGCCCTGGCCCAGGTGGAGCGCGTCCGCGCCGAGCTCGCCGCGCTCCACCCGGGGATCAGGACCACCGTCCTGCCGGTGAAGACCACCGGCGACAAGTGGATGGGAGACCTCTCACAGGTCGAGGGCAAGGGCGCGTTCACCAAGGAGGTCGACGCCGCGATCCTCGCCGGTGAGGCCGACCTCGCCGTGCACTGCGTCAAGGACGTCCCGGCCGACCGTCCACTGCCCGCCGGGACCGTCTTCGCGGCGTTCCTGGAACGCGACGACATCCGTGACGCCCTGATCCACCCGGACGGGCTCACCCTCGACCGGCTCCCGCCCGGCACCCGCGTCGGGACCTCCTCCGTGCGCCGGATCGCCCAGCTCGCCGCCGCGTACCCGCACGTGGAGTGCGTACCGATGCGGGGGAACGCCAACCGGCGCCTGGAGAAGCTCGCCGCGGGTGAGGCGGACGCGCTCCTCCTGGCCGTCGCCGGCCTCCACCGCATCGGCCGCGCGGACGTCATCACGCAGATCGTCCCGGTGGACACCCTCATGCCGCCGATCGGCGCCGGCGTCCTCGCGCTCCAGTGCCGGGAGGACGACGGCGGGCTCATCGACACCGTCAGCGCCCTCGGCCACCCGGACACGCACCGCGAGACGGTCGCCGAGCGGATGCTCCTGCACGTCCTGCAGGGCCACTGCAACAGCCCGATCGCGGGGTACGCGCGGGCGGAACGCGGAGGGGATCTCTCCCTCCGCGCCTGTGTGTTCTCACCGGACGGCAAGGAGGTCCTGAACGCGCACGAGTGGGCGGGCCGCCTCGACCCGGCCACCCTCGGCACGTCCGTCGCCGTCGCGCTCCTCCGCCAGGGTGCTCGAGAGTTGATCGACAGCATTCCGCACTGACCCCACCCCCGTGCGGGTCGGTGCGTCCGGACGGACCGGGCACGGGCCGCCGGGCGGTGGGCCGTGCCCGGCCGGACTCGGTACCCCGCACTGCCCAGACCCCCGTCCAGGACAGTGCGTTCACCGGGCCCGGCCGACATCACGCCGGAGCCGGCACCGAAGCGGCGAGCGCGAAATCGTCTCGGGTCAACTCCACGGGCACTCCTCGTGATACGGATCAGCGGCAGCTTCCCCGCGGGGCACGTCGCCTTCGGACGGCGGCTCTTCGGTGCGGTGCACCCGGCCGCGGTCCGGCTGTCCGCACCCCGCGGGGACGATCACCACGCTAGGGCCGCGCGAACCGCCGGGCCCAGGGCAGCTCACGCCGGCCAGGGGACCGTCCGCGCCACGGGGGGACTCCACACGCCGAGTTGGGGACGTCCGGCGCCATACCGGGCGGATGACCTGGCATTTCCCGCTCGTCTATGCTCAGCCCCTGTGATCACGGAAGCACACCAGGGCACCACCTCCTCGGCCATCACCCGGCTGAGCGTCACCGCGGCGCGCCTGTTCGACATACCCGCGCACGGGTACGCGCACCTGCTGGGCCTGGCGCCCGAGCATCTCAACGACGACCTGTGCCGGGCGCCCGCGGCCACCGGCATCCGCATCGCGGAACTGACGACAGTACGCGTTCCCTGGACCGAGTTGGCACTGCTGCTGGCCCAGCAGTCGGGCGTCGGTACCTTCGGCGTCTGGGACTACCTGATCACCTCGGCGCCCACTCCGCTCGAAGGGATCCGGGACGCCGCCGCCTACCTCGCGGTGCTCGCCGACCCCAGCACCGACACCTTGCGGATCACCGAGGACGGCGAGCAGATCGTCCTCAGCCATGTCAACGAGGCGGATCAGAACTACGAACCGGCCTGCGCCATCCGCGCCTTCGCGCTCGGCCTGTACCAACGGCGGCTCAGCGCGGCCGCACAGCGCCGTCTCGTCCCCCTCCGGGTCACCCTGGTCGCCAGGGCACCCCGCCGGCACGACGCCCTGATCGAGCTGTACGGCACCGCCAACATCGAGTTCGGGGCCCCGAGCAGCTCCCTCACCTTCCTCGCCTCCGACCTGACCGGGCCGACGCCGCACGCGCAGCCAGGGCTGTCGAACGTGCTGCGAAGACACGCCGATCAGACCCTCGCCGCCGCAGTCCCCCTGCACAACTGGCTGGACCTCTTCCGCACCGCGCTGGCCTCCGTCCACGACGAGACCGTTCCCACGCTGCCCGCGGTGGCACGGCGGATGGCCGTCAGTACGCGGACCCTCCAGCGCCGCCTCGACGAACACGACACCACGTGGAGCAACGAGGTCGAGGCCGCGCGCCGGGACCACATCACCCGGCTGCTGCACGGCACCGACCTCGGCATCGACGCGATCGCCGCCCGCAGCGGGTACGCCGACGCGCGCGCCCTGCGGCGGGCGGTCCGGCGCTGGTACGGCACCACGCCCGCCGTCCTGCGCCGAACCGGTCGCGCGGACCCGGCCGGCAGGTCCGGGGAGCCCGCTCCGGAAAGCCGTGCTCCGGTGGCGCGGCCCGTGACATGATCGGCCGCATGATCGAGAACTCGGCACGGAAGGGCGGCCACCGCCCCGCACGGTGACCGGCCATGGTCGCGGCCCTCACCACGGCCTCCATCTCGGACGAGGCGATGCGGGTGCACGGTGCGGCGGCGGCCACGGCGGCGTTCACCCCGTACCCGAAGCCCCGCGATCCACGGCGTCGCCACACCGTCCCCGCCTACGACAGCGTCTCCGCGGCCGCGGCTCTGCCCGCGGCGCCCGCCTCGAAGACGACGGTCGGGGCTCCGGCACCTGTCTCGGGTCCGGCCAGGACCATGGCGTGGAGGGTGCGCCCGTCGCGCGTGGCCACCCGCTCCACGCTTCCCTGAACATGCCCTGCGCTGCCGCTCGTCGGGGTCATACCTGCCGCCCGTCTCCCTCGTCGTGCAACCAAGAGGCCAAGGACATGGGGCCTAACTTTTCATGGGCGTCGGGCAGCTGGGGAGTTCCGGGCGGTCCTTCGTCCGTACGGCCGGCAGCCACGCCCTGGCGTCCGGGTCCGGGCCTGGCAGCCGGACCCGGAACCAGTGCGTGGACCGCAGGTCCGACTCGTCGATGACGGCCTCGCCGCGCGGCAGTTGGCAGTCGGCGTCGAGGACGTCGGCGTGCCAGACCCGGGTCGGTACGACGTTCCCCGCGGTGTAGGGCCGCATGGGGTCGACCGCCAGGCCGAGACTGCACCGCGGGTCCCGGTCCGTCCGGTCCTGGCAGACGCGTTCGGCGTTGAACACCCGGATCCGGCGGGGCGGTTCCTCGGTGGTCTCCCGGGCGGCGTACGACCAGAGGGCGGAGCCGACCGCCCCGACCGCCGCGACGGCGAGGAGGGCGACCCGTGCCGTCCGCCCGAGGCGGCCCGGCCGGTTCCGGCGGGCCGAACCGGTCTCACCGGCGCGCTGGGCGGTGATCCGCTCCAGCAGGCTCTCGGCGGTGTGCGCGGCGCGGGCGGCGTGCGTCGGGGCGAGGCAGTCGGCGGCCAGCGCCCGCCAGAACTCCGGGATCCCGTGGGCCATGCGCAGCGGCGCCCGCCCTGCGGCGTACTCCTGGACGGCCGCTCCGCGCGCCACCGGAGTGGCTCCGGGGAACAGCGGGGCGCCTGATGCGAAGACCTCGTGGATCACGATGCCCAGGGCCCAGATGTCGGCGCTCGGCCGGATCTCCACGCCGCGCTCCCCCAGCGGGGCCTTCCAGCGCTCGGGCGGCAGGTAGTCCAGGGTCCCCATCGGGGGCGCGTACCCGTGCGTACCGGTCAGCTCGGTGGCGAGCCCGAAGTCCGAGAGCTTGACCGAACCGTCCTGGCCGATGAGGACGTTCTCGGGCTTGAGGTCGGCATGCACCCAGCCGACGCGGTGCAGATGGGCCAGCCCTTCGCAGATCCCGGCGATCAGCCGGCCGCCTTCGGCCTCGGTCGCCCCGGCGTCGAGCAGGTCCCGCAGGCTGCCCGTGGCCCGCTCCATGACCAGCACGACGGCGCCGTCCAGGGCCGGGTGGTCCGGCGCGTTCAGGACGGTGCTGTCGAGCAGCCGGACGAGCCGCGGGTGCCCTGCGCGAACTCCGATCTCGACCTCGCGCCGGGCGGCCTCGGCCACGTTCCGGGCCTGGCGCGGGGCGAGTCCGGCGGTCGGCATGATCTTCAGGGCCACCTCGGCGGACTCCCCGCGTCCGACGGCGGCCCGCGCCGCCGGTGCGTCGGCCCGGCGGCCGGCGTAGACGGTCGCCCAACCGCCTGCCCCGATCGGATCGGTGACCACCCAGTCGCCCACCCGATGGCCCGGCGGCAGCAGTTCGGTGTGGCTGCTGTCCCACGAGGCACCCAGACCCTGCACCCGCGTCACGTCGTCTACCGTCCCCGTGCGCCCGATTCGGCCCGGGGCGGCAGCAGCGAGAGGTGTTCCTCCCGCACGATGCCGAACCGCAGGGCGATCCCGACGACCGCGTCCCGCTTGCCGTTACGGCGGTCCGTGGCACCCGTACCGGCACGGCCGGCGGCTTCGGGTGCGGCGGAGGCACCGGCCGGGACACCGATCCGCAGTTTCTCGTCGGCCAGGTAGTCGATGTGCGAACTGACCGCGCGCGCCGTGAGCCGGCCGCCGGTGGCGTGTCCGCGCAGGCGTTCGACGACCTGCGGGGTGGTGGGGACCGCGACGGGTGACCGGTCGCGCAGCCAGGGTTCGCAGAGCGCGACGAGTACCAGGAAGTAGGTGGCCGTCTCGTCCAGGGAGTACGCCGTGACCGTGCTGCTTGCCCAACTGCCGCCGGTGCCGGGCGGGTCCAGGTAGACGTGGTCGGGTGCGTACACCTGGAAGGAGACCGTGGTGCCGCGGCGCGTGGGCAGCACCACCCGGGCGAACTCGAAGGGGATGGGCGCCCCGGCCCGTCGCGGCGACACCCGCAGGTACTCGCCGGCCCCCTCCGGGTTCTCCACGAGATAGCTCTGGGTGCTGCTGTGGTTGGTCAGTTGCCAGTGGTCGTCGGTGACCCGGATCTCCCCGGCCAGCCGGGAGATCGCCTCGTCGGCGAGGCGCAGCTCGACCGGTGTGGTCGAGGACCCGCGCCCGAACCGTGCGACCTCGCCCGGACCGAGCCGTAAGGTCACCGCGTCACCGCCCGGCTCCCCGTCGACGGCGCCGCCGCTCCCCTGCGGCAGATGCACGACTATGCCGCTCACCGTTCCCCCTGTCCGACGTGTTGACAAGACGTCGGACTGGGAACGTTACCGGCTGGAAGCGTGGCTGCACGGTGGGACATCGGCCATTTCCGCGGGCGCCCCGGAGTGGCTTCAGTAGGTGGGAGAGCCTGGCCGGAGCGGTGCGACCTGGCGTTCGCCGAAGGCGCTCCACGGGCGCCAGGCGCCGCTCGGCCGCTCCTGGACGCGGGTGCGTATCCGGCCATCGGCGGTGACGGCGAGGACGTGGAGCCGTCCGGTGGCGTCGACGGTGGCCGTGGGCGGGCCGACGAGCGGGACTCCGGGCTCGCCGAACTCCTCCCCCGCCGCCCAGGCTCCACCGGCGTCGAGCTGCCGGCGGCGATCCAGCCGGGCTCCGCCCGGGGACAGGGCGAAGGCCTCCAGCCGGCCGTCGGCAGCCGCCGCGAGCGTCGGGGCCGCGGCGGTCCAGCCGAAGAGGTGCTGCCAGTCGTCCCAGCCGCCGCTGGGTACGGTCTGCCGCCGCTGGAACGCCGCCAGGCCCGACGGGGCCATCGCGACGACGTTGAGCCTGCCCGTGCCGTCCTGGGCCACGCGCGGGGCGGTGGCCGCCGCCGTACCGAAGGTGTTCCACGCCGCCGCCCAGGCACCTCCCGGCGCCTCCTGCCACCGGTGGTGGACGGCGGAGCCGCCGGGTGCGAGGGCGAACACCTCCAGCCGCCCGTCGGCGTTGGCGGCGACGACCGGAGGCGCACCCACCGGGCCGCCGAACGCTCCGTCCCACGCGTCCCAGGTCAGCGAGCCGGGCGACCACTGCCGGCGCCGCGCGAGGGAGGCGCAGCCGGGGGCGGGCGCGAAGACCTCCAGTCGGCCGTCGGCGCCGCGGGCTACGGCGGGGGCGGCGCCCGCCGGGCCGCCGAACTCCTCCCAGTCGTGCCAACCACCGTCGGGGCGCTGCGCCCGGTGGTGCAGGTTGACCCCGCCCGGGGCGAGGGAGAACACCTCCAGCCTGCCGTTGACGTTCCGGCCGAGCGTGGGGACCGCCCCGGCCGGCCCGCCGAAGGGCTCCCACGGGGACCAGGTGTCGGAGTCCGGGTCGAGCTGGACGCGCCGCAGCACCGAGCGGTCCCCGGCATCGAGCGCGAACACGGTCAGCCGGCCGTCCACGTCGAGTCCGGCGACCGGGTTGTCGGCGCTCTGCCACGGCGGCGGCGTGTCCCGCCAGTCCAAGGAGGCCATGTAGAGGCCCTGGCGGAACCAGCCCGCCGCGCTCACGTGCCATCGCGGCCCGTCGGCGATCACCTCGACCGCGTGGCCGGCGACATGGCCCGCGTAACCGTCGAGGCCGAAGCGGAAGGGGTTCCGGGACGCGAAGACGTCCGTACCCTCGTAGCCGCCGCGCGGACCGATGAACAGGTGGTACCAGCCGTCCCGCTCGACGACGCACGGCGACTCGGTGACCGACAGCGTCGTGTCCGTACTCGCGTCGGCGAAGGCGGTCCCGGGCGGGCTCCAGTTGTGCAGGTCGGTGGAGCGGCGCACGGCGACGACGTGCCGACCGTGCGGGGCGGACAGCTCGGTGTAGTACATGACCCACTCGCCGCCGATCCGCAGCACCATCGGGTCGCGGGCCGCGATGCCGCGGAACAGCGGGCCGGAGGGGACGCGGGTCCAGGTGAACAGGTCGGGGGACGTGGCGAGGTTGATCGCGGCGCCGTCGCGGCCTCCCGCGGCGTAGAACATCCAGAACGAGCCGCCCGCCTCGATCACGTGCGGGGCCCACAGGTGTTCCTCGCCGAAGTAGGACCGGTCGACGGTCAGCGCGTCGGCGTGCGGGGTCCACGGACCGTACGGATCGGGCGCGGAGGCGTGGGCGAAGGAGACCTCGGCCCCGCTGTCCGGGGACTGACCGGCCGGCACGCTGTCGCCGACGATGCTGAACAGGTGCCATCGGCCGTTCGCCTTGATCAGCGTGTGGTCGTTGAGGTCGCGCCGGCGGCCCGGTACGGACGGATCGTGGACGTGGGTGAACGGTCCGGCGCCGATCCACCGGTGCGGTGGATCGGCCTTGG